>NZ_VPDH01000072.1:0-16481 GCF_013417785.1 Acinetobacter sp. YH12227
AGTTGTTCTTCATAATCTCTTAATGATCTTTCTAATACCTCGTCAGTATTAGATGCTGGACTTCAATAAACTTAACAACTCAACGCTTCGCGTTTCGTTCGTTTCCGTCTATCTCGTCGGTATGGGGGTCATTATAGGGCAATTTCTTACACACGCAAGTGCTTTTCACTCACAAGAATCACGACTGTTTTATTTTTATGCACCAATATGGTTCAAAATAAACACAAAACGCAAATAAACACATGATATTTATAAAAAATATCATGTGAAATTATTTTTTAAACTTATGAGCTTATTTCTTTACTTCTGCTGTTTTAATGGTCACCGATTGGATAACCACAGGTGTAGTCGGTACATTTTGATGCATTCCGTAGTTTGCAGTCGGTACTTTTACGATTTTATCGACCACATCCATGCCTTTTGTCACTTTACCGAAAACAGCATAGCCAGCATTCATTGCACTTTTATTAAGGAAGTCATTGTTTGCTACATTAATAAAAAATTGGCTACTTGCTGAATCCGGGTGATTCATGCGGGCCATTGCCAATGTTCCTCGGCTATTTGCCAATCCGTTATACGATTCATTTTTAATGCTTGGCTTATTGGGTTTTTCAACCATCTTGGCATCCATACCTCCACCTTGAATCATAAAGCCAGGAATAACGCGATGGAAAATAGTGCCGTTATAGAAGTTATCTTTGACATAGGCTTCAAAGTTCTTGGCAGAAATTGGCGCTTTATCATTAAATAACTCAATCTCAATATTGCCTTGACTGGTCTTCATTTCAACCAATGTATTTGCAGCCATGCTACTCATACTTATCGTAGCTACTATCATTGCCATAAAAGCGTTCTTTAACATTTGTTAACTCTTCTGAATTAAGTCGAACTTGTTATTGACTGTATATTAGTCTTTGATGATTAAAAAGTAGTTCATACTATTATTAAAACGAGAAAAAACGATGACGCAGATCATTTCGACAAATACATCACTTGAGCATCTACCGCCTTGGCATTTAGATGGGGACGCTTTTATTTTGAATTATTGGGTTTCTCCTTCCTTTATACGTGCAGCACAAGATTTTCGTTTGGCGCCCTCACCCATCGGGCGAGTGGTACAAGTTTTATTAGTCCGCTACAAACACTCCCCGGTTGGTCCTTATGATGAACTGCTCATTCTGGATCATCCTTTAATGAGTAAGCGCCGACTCAGCTCGATTCCTAAAATTTATGTATCTACTCAAATTTCTGTTGATCATGGACAAGCCTTATGGGGTATTCCTAAAGAGTTGGCAAAATTTGAATGGCAGCAACATGCGCAAGAAATCGTATGTAGCATTAAAGTCCAACAACATGAAATGCGTATTCGCTTAACTAAAACTAGACGTCTACGTTCTTTCTA
The DNA here is from genome assembly GCF_013417785.1 of Acinetobacter sp. YH12227. NCBI lineage: Bacteria > Pseudomonadati > Pseudomonadota > Gammaproteobacteria > Moraxellales > Moraxellaceae > Acinetobacter > Acinetobacter sp. YH12227. The sequence goes on from NZ_VPDH01000072.1 coordinate 1,403, forward strand.
TATTAATAGTCATCATCTACCTGCTTCTCTTCTACAAATACGACAAGCGTGGCAAGGTCGGCGTTACCAATTTTCACCACAGTTCCGTGGACATTTATCCAAACTAATAAATGCTGAATGGGAGAATACCCATGCTCTGTTTCCAGACTTTTCTCAAGCGCGCTATTTACAAAGCTTTTATGTTCCTCAATTTCATTTGGTCTTTCCTGAAGCGAGCATTCAAACCAAATAATTTAACCTTTCAATGGATAGCTTATTTAAATGTATAAAAGGTATGGTTTCACGTGAAACCATACCTTCTTTTATATTGATCATTTAATTTGTGAAGTTCTTAGCTACGCTTATCCCAAAATTTGCGGAATTTTGAACTAAACTCAATGACATATTTTTTAGCACGATGTGACACAGGGGTTAAATTAACAAAACCATGCGTTTGATCCGTATATTCTTCATAAAAAACTTTAATGCCTTGTTGACGTAATTTATGTGAATAAATCTCACCCTCGTCATGCAATACGTCATGCCCCGCCGTCAAAATATAGGCTGGTGCAATACCTGCAAGTTTGCCATAGGTAGGGGAAATTAAAGGATCGTCCAAAGCTACATCTTGCTGTTGTTGATATAGCGCTGTAACCGTATCAATATCTTGTTCTGTTAATACCAAACCGTCTTTATATGCAAAGAATGAAGGATGGCGGCTCTTGAAATCCACCACTGGATAAATTAATAACTGGGCTTGCGGTGCAAAAGCTTTTTTCACACTTCGCTGCGCAACCACTGTAGCAATATTTCCGCCTGCACTGTCACCGGCTACTGCGATTCGATTTTTAAGAATTTTAAATTGTGTGCGATTTTGATATGCCCATGCTAATGCATCTTCACAAATTTGAATAAGATGTGCAGGGCTCGCTTCAGGTGTTAACGGATAATCAATACTTAGCACTTGTGCTTTGGCATGTACAGCTAATAAACGACACACTTCATCATGTGTATCTAAACTGCCCACTACAAAACCACCACCATGATAAAATACGATCATCGGTAATTTTTTATTTGGTGCAGGATGATAATGTCGGGCGAATACCGTACCGCTTTGTAAGGGAAGACGTAAGTCTTGAACCAATTTCACTGCTGTAGGCTTTGTTTTAATCGACTCCATTTGCAATTCAAACTGCTTACGTGACTTCTCATAGTCCATCGTTATGAAGCCAGAGTTACCTTGTTTGAGTTGCGCCGCCATCATGCATTTTACCAGCGGATCAAGCTGCGGAAAGATATAAGGATAGTCGAGTTTTTTCGCAAGACTCTCTTTGGCAAAATTCGGTAAACGATCCAACAAACGTGCAGCAGTCCCCTGCCCTTTATCTTTCAAGTTTTTTAATGATTCATTCAAAGCAAACATGCCAAATCCTTTCGTTATCATTCTTCATACTTTCTACATGTTTTGGTCAAATGTGACCATATTCACATACAAGTCCAAACATCGATATACATAGCGTAGCCGTAGTTAAGCTAATCTTCTTTTATCAGGTTGTCATTGACAATTTACCAAATTTTCACGGGTTGATTTTGCAAACCCACTTTAAATAAAGGATACCGACCATGGCTAAGAAAATAATTGTTCTGTCCTTGGCGACAGCTTTTTTGGCTGTAGGCTGTGTGGCATTTCCTGAAGATGGCTATTACGATGGCCGCTACGATCAGCGTTATGATCAACGCTACGACCGTGGTTATGATTATCGGACTGATCGCCGTTATGATTCACGTTATGAACAAGACCGTCGTGCTTGGGAACGACAGCAACAACAACGTAATCGTCTTGAGTTAGAACGTAAAAAACAGCAACTTGAGCAGCGTAAGTGGGAACAAAATCGTAAAAATCAGCAAGATTGGGAACGTCGTAAAAACGAACTCGAACGTCAACGCACAGAACAACAACGTAAACGTGTTGAAGATGAACGTCGCCAACGTAATGAGCAAAACCGCCATAAAGCCCAGCAAGAACGGCAGCGTATTGAGCAGCAACGCAATAAAGCAGCAGATGAGCGTAAGAAACGTGCAGAACAATACCGTAAAGAGCGAGACAAAGACATCAAAAAGGTTTCTGACCAACAACGTAAAATTGCTGAACAACGACGTCACAATTGGGAAAATCGCCGTTAACAGATAAAATCAACATCTATATAGAAAAGCTCATACGACGTCATGGGCTTTTTTTCTTGTGCACATGAATCAAGTACGACCATTCAAATCAATTCATCAATAACAACGAAAATAGAATAAAAAAATAGACAGAAGAGGCATCCTATCTCCTGTCTATTCTTGTGCTGAACTGGACATATATCATTCATTCAGCAAATTTGAATTACTCCTGACCTGTTGGCTGTTGTGCAGCAGGTGCCGCTGGTACAGATTGTACTTCTACCCCTTGAGCTGAAGGATCAGCTTGAACAACTGCACCCGTTTGTTCTGTCGATATTTGTGCTTCTGCACCTGTGACTTGTTGTGCAGTTTCAGGAGACTCCACAGCTTCTTGCGAACTACAACCCACTGCAAGACCAGCAACACCCATCACAGCAAGTAGTAAAAGACCGGTTTTTTTCATCATCATTTTTTCCTTAATGAATTAAGTCAGTAAAATACATAAAGCGCATAACTCAACTTTACCCCGACATCATGGGAAATTATTTTGTGAAGTTCTCACCTTGTGAGTTGTAGTTTTTACGAGCGGGAGTACAAGTTATGCAATTTTTTATTAATTGTTTAAAAGGCGAAGTATATAAAAGATAAAGCGCAGACCTGTATCTCAGCACATTGTTATTCATGTGTTTTTAAACTAAATAACGGCCTTTTGAAGTAAGCTGACAGAATTTATAAATAAATAGAAAAGCCACAAAAATTGCAGCTCAGTTACCTAATGTATTGATTTGAAATATTTTGAACAAAAAAAAGCCTGCTTATGAGAGAAGCAGGCCATGAAAAACACATTCTAAAATATAGAAGAAACTACAGCGATAGAATCTGAAAACAATAATAGGGTTTCATTAATATTTTGAGAAATACTTTATAAAACTGATATTAAGAGTTTTTATGTATAAATATTAACCAGCACAGTATTTGGGCAAAAAAAATGCCGATTCTTGGGGGATCGGCATAAAAAAATATTTTTTTAAATTGGTGGTAGTTACCATATCCCTCTCTCCAGTAGATATGGTCACTTCCAATGTAGGCATTATCTTCGTTCTTCAGCTGAATGAGAAACCGTTAAAATTCATCGTATATATTCACGATTCCGATTATTCTTAAGATTACCATTCAAATCAATAATTTATAAATTCATAATTTATCGTAGATTTTTTTCATTTTTCCGCTTCTTATCATTTATTAGATAAAAAATCGCAATTAATCGTGTACTTCGCTTGAATTTTTTACCCTTGCCCCGATTTCTTGTATTAATCATGAATTCAAAACGCATGGCAGTTTGCTTTGATGTTGTTTGAACGCATAGCTATAAGGACTGACATGTTTAAGAACCCATTTAAACGGAGTAAATCAATGGCGACTGAGCAAAACCAAGAAGCTCAAGATCTTCAACCCGAGCAAGCAACAGAACAACAAGCCGCTCAAGCTGAAACTGAGCAAGCTGAAGTTACCGTTGAATCTTTGCAAGAACAGATTGCTCAGCTTGAAGGTGACTTAAAGCTAGAAAAAGCACGCACAGCAAATGCAGTGTACGAAGCACAAAAAAGTGTTGAACGCATCCAACGTGAGTCTGAAAAACATAAAGACACCGTTTTAGAAAAGTTTGCGAAACAACTCTTGGATTCTGTCGATAACCTTGAACGTGCAATTGCAGCTGTCGGCGACGAAAAATCAGCATTGTCTGAAGGTGTTGAACTGACGCTTAAATCGTTATTAACAACACTTGAAAAATTTGGTGTGGTTGCTGTTGATACAGCAAACGGTTTCAACGCTGACTTACATCAAGCTGTCGGTATCGACCCAAATGCAAAAGCCAACGAAATTGGCACAGTATTACAAAAGGGCTATAGCCTAAATGGTCGTTTATTACGTCCAGCAATGGTTATGGTTGGCGCATAAGACCAAGAAATTCGAGAGTTTTTGAAAAATTTTCCAGAAAATTACTTGAAAATTTTTGATTGGCTCTCATATCGGATAACAAGTAAATCCCTTTTTACTTCCCTTTGAGAAAGGGAAGAATTTGGGAATAAAAGAATTTTAGAGGAAACATCCAAATGGCGAAAATCATTGGTATTGACTTAGGTACAACTAACTCTTGCGTAGCAGTACTTGAAGGCGACAAAGTTAAAGTAATTGACAACGCTGAAGGCGCACGTACAACTCCATCTATTATTGCGTATAAAGATGGCGAAATCCTTGTGGGTCAATCTGCGAAACGTCAAGCAGTAACCAACCCTAAAAACACATTGTTCGCGATCAAACGTTTGATCGGTCGTAAGTACCAAGACCAAGCGGTTCAAAAAGACATCGGTCTTGTACCTTACAAAATTATCCAAGCAGACAATGGCGATGCTTGGGTTGATGTAAACGATAAGAAACTTGCGCCACAGCAAATCTCTGCTGAAATCTTGAAAAAGATGAAAAAAACAGCTGAAGATTACCTAGGCGAAACAGTAACTGAAGCAGTTATTACTGTTCCTGCTTACTTCAACGATGCGCAGCGTCAAGCAACTAAAGATGCAGGTAAAATTGCAGGTTTAGAAGTTAAACGTATCATCAACGAACCAACTGCAGCTGCACTTGCGTTCGGTATGGACAAAAAAGAAGGCGACCGTAAAGTTGCTGTATACGACTTGGGTGGTGGTACTTTCGACGTATCAATCATTGAAATCGCTGACCTTGATGGCGACCAACAAATCGAAGTATTGTCTACAAACGGTGATACATTCCTTGGTGGTGAAGACTTTGATAACGCGTTAATTGAATTCTTAGTTGAAGAATTTAAGAAAGAACAAAGCGTAAACTTGAAACAAGATCCGCTTGCACTTCAACGTTTAAAAGAAGCTGCTGAAAAAGCAAAAATCGAGCTTTCTTCTTCGAATGCAACAGAAATCAACCTTCCATACATCACAGCAGATGCGACTGGTCCTAAACACTTAGTGATCAATGTGACTCGCTCTAAACTTGAAGGTTTGGTTGCTGACTTGGTTGCTCGTACAATTGAACCATGTAAGATTGCACTCAAAGATGCAGGTCTTTCAACCTCTGACATCTCTGACGTAATCTTGGTCGGTGGTCAGTCTCGTATGCCACTTGTACAACAAAAAGTACAAGAGTTCTTCGGACGTGAACCACGTAAAGACGTGAACCCAGATGAAGCTGTAGCAATGGGTGCTGCGATTCAAGGTGCTGTACTTTCAGGTGACAAAACTGACGTACTTCTTCTTGACGTTACGCCGTTGACACTTGGTATCGAAACTATGGGTGGCGTGTTAACAGCGATCATCGAGAAAAACACCACGATTCCTGCGAAGAAATCTCAAGTGTTCTCAACTGCTGCTGACAACCAACCTGCTGTAGACATTTCTGTGTTCCAAGGTGAACGTAAAATGGCGCAGCAAAACAAATTGTTAGGTAACTTCCAATTAGGCGACATCCCACCTGCTCCACGTGGTGTGCCACAAATTGAAGTATCCTTCGACATCAACGCTGACGGTATCTTGAAAGTATCTGCGAAAGATAAGAGCACTGGTAAAGAGCAATCAATCCAGATTAAAGCAAACTCAGGTTTGTCTGATGCTGAAATCGAAGCAATGATCAAAGATGCTGAAGCGAATGCTGAAGAAGATCGTAAATTTGAAGAGTTAGCGAAAGCACGTAACGAAGCTGATGCACTTGTATCTTCTGCTCAAAAAGCAGTTAAAGATTTGGGCGAACAAGTGACTGCAGACGAAAAAACTGCAATTGAAACTGCAACAGCTGAACTTGAAGCTTCTACCAAAGAAAATGACGTAGAAGACATCAAAGCGAAAACTGAAGCACTTCAAAACATCATTATGCCGATCACTCAACGTGCATATGAAGCAGCTCAAGGTCAAGGTGGCGCTGAAGGTTTTGATCCGAATGCATTCCAAGGTGGTGATGCTGGTCAATCTCAAAAAGCGGACGATGGCGTAGTAGATGCTGAGTTCACTGAAGTTAAAGATGACAAAAAATAATTTGTCGCTTTAAATCAAAAAACCGCGCGCAAGCGCGGTTTTTTTATGCTATTCATTCAACAAATTTAATGAAGACAACGGATAAGATTAAAAAGTTAATTCAAATAAAAGCTGAGTTCCCAATTGATTAGACTTCAGCTACATTATTAAAAAAATAAAGACTTCATACTACGCCATGCGTTTTATATATATTCTAGTATTTGTACTGATGAGCCTGTTTTGGGTTGTTCAAACTCAAAACCATCCGCAACTTCGCTTCAATTCGGCTTGGGATCGGATCACTCACCCTTTCGACACACGATTACGTTTTCGTGTCAGCGATGTCGACCCACGTTTTGGTTTAAGTCAGACAGAGGTCATTCAGCTGAGTAAAGAAGCAATGGAAATTTGGCATCAAGGCACCAATAAAGATTTTTTTGTGTATGACCCCAAGGCAAAACTAACCATTCGCTTAATTTATGATAATCGACAAGACCATTACAACGCTTATAAAAAAGCACAGCAAAAGCTAAATAAAGAAAAACAACAAAATGATTTACATGCAGAAAATTTATCAAACTCACGACAATCATTAGCACAGCAAGAGGCTCAACTACGCTCCCGACAAGTCATGCTACATGCTGAAGCTGCTCGACTTAAACAGGAATATGCAAGTTGGAGTCGCATAGAGCAACGCCATGGTGAGAATTTACAACGCATTCAGCAACAGCTCATCAGTGTTCGAGATCAAGCTGCACAACTAGACCATGAAATTGATGCGTTCAATCAACAAAATAACCAATTCAATCTACAAGTCTCCAGCTTTAATCAAAAGATTGATCAATACAATGCTGGTGTGATCCAAGCCAATCAGCGTTTCCCTGCCCGAGAGTTTCACAAAGGCGTCTTTATGGGAGATCAAATCCAGATCTATCAATTTGATGCCGAAGCAGATTTACGTCTTACACTCGCGCATGAATTAGGCCATGCATTAGGCTTAGGCCATCATCAAGACCCCGCGGCCCTAATGTATCCTATTTTGGGTGCTCAACAATTGGAAGGTTTTAAATTAATGCCTGCTGACCAAACACTGCTTTATTATCGTTAATCTTTCAAACGTAATAAAAATCCCATACATTTTATAAGCCTATATAGGCTTTCTTAAACAAAAAACCGTCATTTCATGTTATTGTGATTGTGCAATAATTTCTTATTTATAACCCATCCGTGGAGAGCAATGTGAGTTACTACCATATCTTAATTGAAGTGAATGACCACATCAGCACGATTGAACAAACTCGCGATATTGAACTATTTGATATCACTGAAATTCAACCTTATCTCCATTCAGTGCTTTTACCCTATTTTAACGAGCAACTGATTGAATTTGAGGATGAAAATCTTGAGTTTAAAGATGTGTTACATCTCAAAGTAAAGCAAACTTTATTACCTATTAATGACCTGATTGAAGAAGAACAACGCCTGCTACCAAGTGATACGGATATTACGATTTCAGCTTATGAAATTTTTAATAATCATGAATTAAGTCAAGATGTGACTACTGTTATTTTAGATGTACTTGAAGCGTTAAAGTTTGAAGCTTAAGCCTTTGCTTAGACATTAAAAAAGCCCTCACAAGAGGGCTTTTTTATGGCTCATCAGATCAATCCGTTAGATTGAGAATGATGATCCGCAACCACAGGTCGTTGTTGCATTCGGGTTTTGTACTACAAAACGAGAACCTTCTAAACCCTCAAGATAATCAACAACTGAACCAACGAGATACTGATAGCTAAGTGAATCGACTAACATTTTCACATCATCATTCACAAATTCAGCATCATCTTCATTTTGGCTTTCTGCGAAATTAAAACCATAAGAGAAACCTGAGCAACCACCACCTGTTACATATACACGTAACATTAGGTCTTGGTTACCTTCACTGTCACGCAATTGGCGTACTTTATTGGCAGCGTTGTCAGTCAGCACAAGTGCTTGAGCATTCATGATGGATTCCTCTGAGTCATTTGGATGTCTTTAAAAAAGAAAAGACCATATTTCAAGTATAACATACTCAATATATGGTCAGTCTTGGCAGTTTAAAGTTAAATCAGAGTATTTTTATCAAGATTTACTTTTAGCTTATTTAAAGTTCTCATCATGTAATGCACATTCGAAGTTTTTCGGATCTTGTTTACAACGGAATTGCCACAAAAGTTTCATCATGCGTTTGTCATAAATACCGCGCTTGGTTAAATCAATACGCGCATCACGCATCATTTTCTGATAGCCAGCTCGATCCGCTGCTGGTACATCCATCCAATATTTGGTCGGAATTTCAGACTTCATTTTACCCAAAATGGTAAATGCTCGTGGCAATTGTGTTTTCACCCAATCACGTGATTTTTGGCCATATCCTGCTGGGAACTTATCTGGGCGGATAATAATATTGCCAGTCACTTGTAGAATTGGATAATTCACAATTGCGCCCTTCGAACCCAAACCTTTATGTAATTCTAGGGGTTTAAATACTGCAGCAGGTGCACCAATAATATCGACTTGACCATTATTAAACTTCGCACCAAAGTTGGTGACATCTGCACTCACCGCTTGAGCGCCCACTTGCTGCACCATAATTTTTTGCGCATCGTCATAATCAAGTACGGCAATTTTTTTACCTGCGGCCTTCGCCACAGTATTAATACTGCGGTCATTTACTAATAAATAGGCGTCACCTACAGGGATCACACCTGCAACTTCATAACGCCCTTGCACCATACTTTTAGCAAAAGTTGGATTCGCGAGACCTTGCATGACTTTAACTGCAAGTTTTAAGTCTGGTATTGCACCAATTGCATCTAAAGATCCGGTAAAAGCGTTAAATTGGCGACCACGCATGCCCGTGACACTGATCCCGTCGCACTTTCCGGCTTTAAAATCTTCAGCAATAACCGCTTCGTTTTGACCAACGCGCAATTCAATATCCGCGCCCCAGTTTTTTGCCGCTAATTGGTAATCTTTCATTAAGGCAAATACATCACCATTTTTACCGACAAGGTCAAAAACACAAACCACTTGTTTTGCCTGAGTGAGACCAGATACCGCCATGAGCACAGCACTCGCGGCCAATGCTTTTGTCCATTGTTTCATACTGACTTTCCTTGTGTATTCACTATTTTTATTTTGAGTGAAATGTTTTTTTAATTCGTACTCAATGGCTTAGCTTCATCTTTTAGTTTTAGCTAGAGACCAATTTCATTCAAGATTACCTGAATTTTAGATACACTCAATGGCTAGAATGACCAGCAAATATGCCAAAAAAAGCCTGGATCATTCCAGGCTTTTTTCATTATAAATCAGCTTATTCGCCGCCAAGAGAACATTCAAAATTCGCTTTATCGACAGAACAACGTGCTTTTTTCAGCACAGACATCATAGACGCATCATAGATTCCACGCTTAGTCATATCCATACGACCTTCACGTAATAATTTTTGATATTTGGTTTTCTCTTCAGCACTTAAATTCATTTTGTATTTTGCAGGAATACCACCTTCTAGACGGTTAATCATCGCAATACTCTTTGGTAAGTGTTTCACAAACCAATCACGTGATTTCTGACCAAAACCTGCTGGGAATTGATCTGGACGAATAATAAAGTCCGCAGTGACTTGTAGAACTGGGAAGTTAAACATCGCACCATTTGTACCCAGACCTTTATAAATTTCTAAAGGTTTGTATGCATATGCTGGTGCACCCACCATATCTACCTGACCATTATTAAATTTAGCCACAAAGTTTGATACATCAGAAATTACCGCTTGTGCGCCCACACGCTGCACCATAATTTTTTGCGCATCGTCATAACCCAATACTGCAAACTTTTTACCCGCAGCTTTTTCAATTGAGTCAATTTTTTTATCACGAACAAAAATAAATGCTGAACCTAAAGGTGCAATACCAGCAACTTCATATTTTTTACCGCCTAGGTTGCTCACCATTTTTGCTGCATTACGCTTATCTAGAGCAAAGGTAATTGCGCGTTGTGCGATCGCATTACTTGGTGCACCACCAAGTGCGTCAATTGAACCTGCAAATTTATTGTATTGACGAGCACGCATAGCGGTCATAAATACGCCATCACATTTACCCGCTTTAAAGTCATTGTCTGCAACCGCTTCATCCTGACGCGGAATTAGATTAATTTCTGCACCCCAGCCTTTTGCTGCCAGTGCCCACTCTTGAGCCATTTGATATGACTCACCTGACTTACCTAATAAGTCAAATACACAGATATCTACTGCTGCGGCTTGTGCTGAACCAGCAAAACCAATTGCAGCAAATGTAGCCAAGGATAGGAGTGTTTTTTTCATTGTATTGTCCTTTCAAATCTTTTTATGCTTCAGGGTGTCCCTACACAAAAGCGATATTAAGCAAGTTAATTTAAAAAAAATAGAGCATTTACTCCATTTATTTCGGTCATTTTGGCATATTCTGCATTTTTGTGATGCTTATCACTTTTATGGCAATACTAAATTTTATTCATTATCATTGCGTTATAAAAATGCATGCTTGTTTTTTCACTTGCAATTTTTTCATGAAATTTTACAAAGAAATACAAGAAAATTGCTTATTCACCCGAAACAGAACACTCAAAATTGGTTCTTTCAATGGTGCAACGCGCTTTTTTAAGTACCGTCATCATGGTGGAGTCGTAAATCCCTTGACGGGTCAAATCCATTCGGCCATCACGTAATATTTTTTGATATTTGACCCGATCTTCTTTACTTAAATTCATCTTATATTTCGCAGGAATCTCGGCTTCCATGCGTTTCACCATGGCAAAGCTTTTTGGCAGTTGTTTGACAAACCAAAGACGCGACTGCTCAGAAAATTGATCTGGAAATTTGCTGCTCCGAATCACTAAATCAGCAGTCACATTCACCACAGGGAAATTTACCATGGCGCCTTTTGTTCCTAAACCTTTATGTAGTTCTAAAGGTTTGAAGGCATAGGCTGGTGCAGCAACAATTTCAACTTCACCTTGATTAAATTTGCGGATGAAATTTGAAATTTCAGACATCACTGGAACTGCCCCAACACGATTGACCATTACTTTTTGTGCATAGTCATAATGTAAAACAGCGAATTTTTTGCCTTCAGCTTTTTCCAATGTATTAATATTTTTGTCTCGGACAAAAATATATGCTGAACCAATTTGACCGATACCAGCCACCTCATAACTGTCTTTACCAGCATTAGTCACCAGTCGTTTGGCATTACGCTTATCCAATACATAACTAATCGCTTTCTGGGCAATTTCATTATTGGGCACCCCGCCAATAGCATCGATTGATCCTGCAAATTTATTGTAGGCCCTTGCGCGCATAGATGTCATATAAAAAGCATCACATAAGCCGTCTTTAAAATCTTTATCCACTTTTGACTCGTCTTGATAAGCCAAAAGCTGAACTTGAGCACCCCAAGCTCGACTGGCGAGTGACCATTCTTCCATTAATTTGTAGGATTCACCCGCTTTGCCTAATAAATCAAACACACATACTTTTTGATTGGCATAACTTTGTGTGCTCAGCAATACAGATACAGCAGATAAAATCAAAAATCCTTTTCTCATTATCCCATTCCCATATATTCTTATTTATCCATTAAAAACAAATATTTGAAACATTTTTAAAATTTTAATGCATTTTGAATATACATAAATGAGTATAACGTGTCACATTTTTTCGGATGGTTGCGATGCTTTGTTTTTTCTTTTGCATAGCCATCTATTAGAATAGCCACATATTCTTCTTGTTTAGACAGTTCAATGATTCAGTTAGACCAACTTTCCATACGTCGCGGTGGACGAGTTTTATTTGAAAAGGCATCCATGCAATTGCATCCAGGCTGGAAAATTGGCCTAACCGGTGTCAATGGTGCAGGTAAATCTACTTTGTTTGCTGCACTTTTAGGTGGCATGGAGTCTGATGGAGGTTCACTCACCCGTCCAGCGGTATGGACTGTGGCACATATGGCGCAAGAAATTAAAGCGCTCGATATGAAAGCCATTGATTTTGTACTTTCAGGCGATGAAGAATACTGGGACATTCAACATAAACTTGAACATCCAGAAAATTTAAAAGACGAAGAGTTGGCACATTTATATGGCCGCTTTGATGAAATACATGGCTATACCGCTCCATCAAAAGCCTCTCAATTAATGGCTGGCCTAGGCTTTTTTGAACACCAATCTCAACTGAATGTCTCAAGTTTTTCTGGTGGTTGGCGTATGCGTTTAAATCTTGCACGTACGCTGATGAGTCGTTCAGATTTACTCTTACTCGATGAACCAACCAACCACTTGGACTTAGATGCAATTTTATGGTTGGAAGACTGGTTGAAAGCCTATGAAGGGACACTGGTTTTAATTTCACATGACCGTGATTTCCTTGATGCCATTACTGATCATATTCTGCATATTGAAAATCAAGAATTAACCTTATATACCGGTAATTATTCAACTTTTGAACGCACACGCTCAGAACGCTTGGCACAACAACAACAAGCCTATGAGAAGCAGCTCGAAACACGTGCCCACTTACAGAAGTTTATTGACCGCTTTAAAGCCAAAGCCACCAAAGCTAAACAAGCGCAAAGCCGAATCAAACAGTTAGAGCGTATGCAGGAATTATCTGCAGCACATGTTGATACTCCGTTTACCTTTAGTTTTCGTGAGCCAACAAAGATGAGCTCACCGCTCTTGCAAATGGAACATGCAGACATTGGCTATGGTGACAAGCTCATTGTGACCAACGTTAATCTACAAATTACGCCAAGCAGCCGAATTGGTTTATTGGGTATGAACGGTGCTGGTAAATCGACGCTCATCAAATCATTGGTGGCTGACTTAAAATTATTACAAGGTACACGCAAAGCATCTGAATTACTAAATATTGGTTATTTTGCCCAGCATCAAATGGATGCATTGGATGGTAATGCCAGCCCGATGCTGCAATTGTCACGCATAGCCGATAAAAAAATCAGTGAAGCATCTCTACGATCCTTCTTGGGTAGTTTTGGTTTTAGTGGCGAACGTATGGACACGCCAAGTGAAGGTTTCTCTGGTGGTGAACGTGCTCGTTTAGCCTTGGCACTGATTGTATGGCAACGTCCAAACGTGCTGATTCTGGATGAACCAACCAACCACTTAGATTTAGATATGCGTCACGCCCTGACCATGGCACTACAAGACTTTGAAGGTGCAGTTGTACTGGTATCACATGAACGTCAATTAATTGCCAGTGTTTGTGATGAACTGCTGTTGGTACATAATGGAAAATGCCGTGAATTTGATGGTGACTTGGTGGCTTATGCAGACTGGCTACGTCAAGCACGCATCGAGATGATGAAAAATGGCCAACAAATTGCAGCACCGATTCAATCTCAAGTTGAAGTAAAGCCAAGCATTTCAAAAGTGGATAAGGAAGCGCAGCGTAAAGAAGCTGCACGCCAACGTGAACTGACCCGCCCCATCCGTAAAAATATTGAAAAAAATGAAGTGCAAATTGGCAAAATTCAACCACGCTTAATGGAAATTGAGACTTTGCTTGGCGATACCGCTTTATATGAAGCCAATCGCAAAGATGATTTGCTTAAACTCATGAATGAGCAAACTGAATTAAAAGCAAAACTCGAAACAATTGAAGAACAAATGCTTGAATTAATGATGGAATTAGAGGAAATGGAAAGCAGTTTTGAAGCTTAAAAACTCTTATTTCAACCCTGAGCAGCATTATTAAGTAATTCTTATCCATCGCTCAAAAATAAATCACCGTGAGAATTCAATGTTCCACGGTGATTTTTAAATTCTACTAAACAAGCAATATTTCACATTAATTACTCTGTATCTTTCAGATAAATGAAATCTTTGTAAAACCTAGAAACCCAAATAAAAAGTGTCAAAGCGACATAAATAAATTCAAAACAGCATGATTTACAGCTCACATACGGCACAAGATATCCACAGCAGAACTTTTAAATTCAAATTCCTAATTTTAAATTCATAAAACCATTTTAAATTCAAAAAATAAAATACAGGCATTGTGGATAAATAAATTTGATATTTATTATCCACAATTATAATCAAACACCATTTTTATCGCTATTATATGTGAATATTCACACGACTTATCCACATTGGTAAAAGTTTTTTTAACTTTATCTTCTTAAATTTCTAGGTTTTTTATTTATTTTTTTCACTTTAACCAGCCGAATGTGCTGCTTTACTGGCTTTTAAAAAACGTAATTCTTGTATTTTCCAGCCTTGATGAAAATGCCAAATTTCTTGAATCTGCTGTTGATTTTCAGTCAAACCAATCAAAATTTTGCACTCTGTTTGATCGCGATTAAACTCGTATTCCTCAAACTCAACATCGGGTTTTTTCGGTTTCCACACGCCATTATTGACCGCATGTGCAATACGCTCATAACGTACATAATTCGTTTCCACCCGACCTTCTTGCTCGTATACCACTTTAAAATGCTCATCTTCATACTCAGCCAACACTGCATAATTGCCGGTAAAAAATGCATTCACCCAAATGTCTCGAATGTGTTCAAGTTGATTGTCCATAGCTGACAGACCTCTTATATTGTTGGATATTCGCTTAATTTAGACAGCTTAGCAGCAGAATAAGTCAATTTTATAAAACACAATTCGATGATAATTTAACCACCATAAATCACAATAGCATAAAAAAAAGCACTCCAAGGAGTAATGCCAGTCAGTTAAGAAATTGACTGGCATTTTCTTGGATATTTTTGTGCTTTAATTTTCACTACTCGCGGACATTGCCTTTGCCTTTTTTCAGGTAATACAAATATTTTAGATTGTTCAAA
>NZ_VPDH01000073.1:0-16214 GCF_013417785.1 Acinetobacter sp. YH12227
GCTAGATTAAAGCAATTTAGAGGAATTGCCACACGCTATGACAAGCTAAAGCAAAGCTATGAAAATTCTGTTGCCTTAGCTTGTATCTTTATTTGGCTACCATTATGAAATGTCAACAGACCCTAATCGTTATTGCTAAAAAAGCGACTCTTTTGAGTCGCTTTTTACTTACAGCATATGTTAAGTCTAGCGTTTAATATTAGTTCACACGAATCCACGTTTGGCTACGACCTAGAGCTGATACACCAATATAGCCACGTCCATTTAAGGTACGACCATCATTCGACATTTTGGCATTGAAGCTATAAGTCTTACCATTTTTAGGGTCAGTAATTTTACCGCCATCGTAGGTATTTTTACCAGTATTTTTTAGTCCATGAACAATCTGAGCACCTAATAAAGGTTTGTTCTGATATTTACCTACACATTTGCTGCATTTCTGTGCTTCACCCGGTGTGAAAACATCAACGATTTTTGCAGAAAGCACGCCATTCGATGTCTCGGTAAATTGGACAACAGATAAAGGTTGCTTGGTTTTATCATCAATGGTTTTCCACTTTGTTCCATTGAGTGGATCAGCAGCGAGTGCTAGGGTTGAGACCAAGGATAAACCAAGAATACTAAGAGTTGTTTTTATCATTTTAGAACCTCTATTTCGTGTTACGAGATGTGTGAGTTCGTCTTACTGATCAGCTCACACATGCCATGAAGAAAGTAAACATGTCGTTCAACTTTCAAGAGGAATCTTCGCAAATAAATAAGTATATATTGTGGATCTTTTATACAATTTTTGATGATGTGCAGGCCCAATCGTGTAGAAATTTAGAGTTCGTGTTGAGCAATGTTATTGATTTGGCAAGTTTGTGACTATTTGTCTAAACAGTGAGGAATGGATTACTGATCATTAATTAGGGATTACATCTGATATTAAAAAGCTATCTAGTAGATATAATCCCTTTAATTTTACTAATCCTTTTTAGTATTAAGGTGAGGTTGCTGTTGAATCTCACATATTGTTTTACGCTTTAATCCATCAATATATGTTGATAAAGGTCAGCTTGTTTTCTTAAAAAGTCCCAAACTAACTTAATACGGGGTTCGTGCTGTAAATCGACTAAAGTGAGCATCCAAAAGGTATGGATGAAGCGTACATTTTCACCTAAGACTTGTTCAAGTTCTTGGTTTTCATCCGCTAAAAATTTGGGCAAAATTGCCAGTCCGGCACCTGAGCTGACCGCAATCTGTTGTGCCAGAATACTACTACTACGGAAGTTCGCATTTAAATCGAGCGGAATACGCTCCAGACAATACAGTTCAGGGCTATAAACCAAATCATCAATGTAGTTTACAAAGCGATGATTTTTTAAATCATCAAGTTTATGAATAGCTTGTGTTTGATTTAAATAGTTTTTACTGCCATAAATTTTTAGACAATAGTCGGTCAAACGCGTGATGATATAAGGGCCTGATTTAGGACGATCAATGGAAATTACAATGTCAGCTTCGCGATGGGATAGCTTAATCATCTTCGGAACGGGAATTAAATCAATCGTGAGTTGAGGATATTGCTTGGACAATTCTGCCAATAGTTTGGCTAAAAATGCTGTGCCAAAACCTTCAGGTGTGCCAATTCGCACACGACCCTGCAAAGGTTGATGAGGCTTTTCAATTTGTATAAAGGCTTGTTCCATTTGTTCAACTCGTGGAACTAAGGCCAAACCTTCCAAAGTCAGTTCATAACCAGTTGCTTCACGTTTAAATAATGGTGTGCCTAAAGCTAGTTCTAAAGCCTGTATCCGACGGGATACCGTGCTGTGTTCAACCCCAATCAGTCGTGCTGCATTGGTCAGTGTCTTAGCACGTGCCAAGACCAAAAAATATTGCAAATGATCCCAATCCACTTTCATTTTGATTATTTTCCCTGTGCATATTTGCACATTGATCGTGCATGAATTTCTATTTCTGGTCAAAAATTTCTTTGCTAGTCTGAATTTAAACAGCAAGCCTGAAAATACGACTTTTTAGCTATTTTCAATGCTGAAACAACAAAAATAGTGCCCATGGAGAGGTTATGAACACAATGTCCAATATTCAGTCGACTACGGCTAAATTATTAATTAACGGTCAATTTATTGAATCTAAAACACAAAACTGGCAAGACATTGTGAATCCTGCGACACAGGAAGTACTTGGTCGTGTACCAATGGCAACGACGGACGAAGTCGATGCTGCAATTGCTGCAGCACAAGCGGCCTTAAAAACTTGGCGTGTTACACCAATTCAGGTACGCATGCGAATCATGCTGAAATTACAAGATTTGATTCGTGCCAATATGAAAAAAATTGCGGCGGTACTCACTGCCGAGCAAGGCAAAACCTTGGCAGATGCAGAAGGTGATATTCAACGTGGTCTAGAAGTTGTTGAACATGCATGCTCGATTGGTACATTACAAATGGGTGAATACACCGAAGGTGTCGCTCGTGGTGTCGATACTTATACCTTGCAGCAACCATTAGGAGTCTGTGCAGGGATTACTCCATTTAACTTTCCGGCAATGATTCCTTTATGGATGTTCCCTATGGCAATTGCTTGTGGAAATACCTTCGTACTTAAACCATCTGAACAAGATCCATTATCGACCATGATGTTGGTTGAGCTTGCAGTTGAAGCAGGTATACCTGCAGGTGTCCTAAACGTTGTACATGGTGGTAAAGAAGTCGTAGACCGCTTATGCACACATCAAGATATTAAAGCGATTTCATTTGTTGGCTCAAC
The DNA here is from genome assembly GCF_013417785.1 of Acinetobacter sp. YH12227. Classification (NCBI taxonomy): domain Bacteria; kingdom Pseudomonadati; phylum Pseudomonadota; class Gammaproteobacteria; order Moraxellales; family Moraxellaceae; genus Acinetobacter; species Acinetobacter sp. YH12227. Next base: position 2,776 of record NZ_VPDH01000073.1, read on the forward strand.
TGCTGTAGGTACGCATGTGTATAACCTTGCAGGACAGCATGGTAAACGTGTGCAGTCGATGATGGGTGCAAAAAATCATGTCGTTGTGATGCCAGATGCAAATAAAGAGCAGACCTTAAATGCACTTGTTGGTGCTGCCTTTGGTGCCGCAGGTCAACGTTGCATGGCTTTGTCTGTTGCAGTGATGGTTGGTGAAAGTAAGGAGTGGATTGGTGAACTGGTCGAAAAAGCTAAAACATTGAAGGTCAATGCAGGGCATGAACCAAATACCGATATTGGCCCAGTGATTTCATCGCGTGCCAAGGCTCGTGTAACAGATTTGATTAATAGCGGTGTTGAGCAAGGTGCAACGCTGCTTTTAGATGGCCGTGATGTTGTTGTGCAGGGTTATGAACAAGGCAATTTTGTAGGTGCAACAATTTTTGACCAAGTCACCACCGATATGCGGATTTATAAAGAAGAAATTTTCGGGCCAGTCTTAGCCATTATTCATGTCGATACATTGGAACAAGCCATCGAGTTGATTAATGCCAATCCATTTGGTAATGGCGTTGGTTTGTTTACACAAAGTGGCGCAGTGGCACGTATTTTCCAAAATGAAATTGATATCGGTCAAGTCGGTATTAACATCCCAATTCCTGTGCCAGTTCCATTCTTTAGTTTTACCGGCTCACGTGGTTCAAAACTGGGGGACTTAGGCCCTTATGGTAAGCAAGCAGTTCAGTTCTATACCCAAACCAAAACCATTACCAGCCGTTGGTTTGAAGATAGCCATGAATCTACAGGTGTAAATACCACCATTAACCTACGTTAAATCAGGAGTTCAAGGATGAATATTGCATTTATAGGTTTAGGAAATATGGGCGGTAAAATGGCCCAAAACTTACTCAAAGCGGGTTTAACGGTTTATGGTTTTGACTTGAGTGATGTGGCAATTTCGCATTTTACTGAAGCAGGCGGGATCGTCTGTGATAGTCCACAGGCAGCTGCAAAAGACGCGGATATTGTGATTAGCATGTTGCCTGCGGCGAAGCATGTGAAAGAGGTTTATCTCGGGGAAAATGGTGTGCTTGCCGTACTTAAAGCCGGCAGCTTATGTATTGATAGCAGTACCATTGACCCACAAACCATCAAAGATATTGCCGCAGCAGGACGTGAACGAAATATTGATGTCTGTGATGCCCCTGTTTCGGGCGGCACAATTGGTGCTCAAGCCGGCACGCTCACCTTTATGGTGGGGTCAGATGATGCCACGTTTGAAAAGGCCAAATCAGTACTCAGTCACATGGGTAAAAACATTGTGCACTGTGGTGATGTAGGTGCAGGGCAAATCGCCAAAATCTGTAACAACCTGATTTTGGGTATTTCAATGGCGGCTGTTGCAGAAGGTATGGCACTCGGTGCCAAGCTTGGTATTGACCCGCAAGCTTTGGCAGGTGTGGTGAATAGCTCAAGCGGCCGCTGTTGGAGTTCAGAAGTGTGTAATCCTTGGCCAGAAATTTCAGCCAATGCACCTGCAGGCCGTGGTTATTCCGATGGGTTTGCAACACAGCTGATGTTAAAGGATTTAGGGCTTGCCATTGAAGCAGCTGGCCAAGTGAAACAACCGATTTTATTAGGTGGTTTAGTGCAACAGATGTATCAGCAGCTTTGTTTACAAGGCAATGCCCACTTAGATTTTTCCAGCATTATTCAGCAATATCTTCCTAAAGAGGTTTAGGGTTTCGATCCTAAACTTTAGGTCTCAATGGATGGGACTTAAAAAATTAAACTGCGTCAGCAATAACAATAAATTTGGCAGAGGTCACGGATATGTTGAATTATCAAAATAAGGCATCAGTTTTTGATTTAAATGAAGCGGCAAAACAAGTGCTAAGCGGTTCATTACATCAACTCAACGCATGTTATGAATGTTGTGATCGTCATGCTGAAGCAGACAGTGAAAAAGTTGCGTTGTATTGGCAAGGCAAAGACGGTCGTAAAGAACAATATACCTTTAGTCAGCTAAAAAAATGGTCGAGCCAATTTGCCAATTTTTTAAAGGCTCAAGGCGTGCAACAAGGTGATCGTGTATCGGGCTTATTGCCACGCACAGTTGAATTGTTGGTGGTTATTTTAGGGGCATGGCGGATTGGTGCCGTATATCAACCTTTATTTACTGCCTTTGGCCCTAAAGCGATTGAGCACCGTTTACAGCTGGCAAAAAGCAAATTTGTAATCACAGATGTTGGCAACAGAAGCAAACTCGATGAAGTCGCGCAATGCCCACAGATTATTACGGTTGCAGATATCGCAGGTTTAGGTGTTGAAGCCAGTGATTTAGATTTTTGGCAGATTGTAAATGCTGAGTCAGATCAATGTGATTTGGTCATGCAAAGCATAGAAGCGCCATTTTTACTCATGTTTACATCGGGTACCACAGGCCCTGCAAAACCTTTAGAAGTTCCACTCAAAGCGCTCATTGCATTTGGTCATTATATGCAGGATGCCATTGGCTTACGCGATGACGATGCATTTTGGAACATTGCCGATCCCGGTTGGGCTTATGGTTTGTACTACGGCATTACTGGACCGCTATTGCTTGGTCATGCGACGTTGTTCTATGAAGGCGGATTCAGTGCAGATAGCCTCTGTCAAATTGTAAATGACTATGAAATTAATAACTTGGCAGGAGCGCCGACTGCATATCGTATGATGATGGCAGCGGATCAAACACAAATGGCGCAGCTAAAAGGAAAATTTCGCGTTGTCAGTAGCGCAGGCGAACCCTTAAATCCAGAAGTGTTTCGCTGGTTCCAGCAGGTTTTAGATGCGCCTATTTTTGACCATTATGGTCAAACTGAAGTGGGCATGGTGGTGTGCAACCATCATGGTTTAAAACATGATATTCGTGCAGGTTCAGCGGGCTTTGCCAGTCCAGGTTATCGCGTTGCTGTGGTCGATGAACAAGGCAATGAATTGACTGCAAACACACCGGGTATTTTGGCTGTCGATATCGAGCAATCGCCAATGATGTGGTTTGGAGGCTATAAAGAAAGTCGAAAATCACCGTTTATCAAAAATTATTATTTGACGGGTGATACAGCAGAACTGAATGAAGATGGCAGCATGAGCTTTGTGGGACGTAGTGATGATGTCATTACAACTTCGGGCTATCGAATTGGGCCATTTGATGTAGAAAGTGCCTTACTCGAGCATGAAGCTGTGGTGGAAGCTGCGGTTATTGGTGTGCCAGATCCTGAGCGTACTGAGATTGTGAAAGCCTTTGTTATTTTGGCTGAAGGTCAACACGCAAGCGAAGAACTCGCAGAACAATTAGGGCAATTTGTGAAAAAACGCTTATCTGCACATGCATATCCACGCCAAGTCGAATTCGTAACTGAGTTACCGAAAACCCCAAGTGGCAAAATTCAACGTTTCTTATTGCGTAATCAAGAGATTGCTAAGCAACAGGCCGCAAGCACATCAGTTTAGCTATGCCATTTTAAAATGCGGCAGGTTAATTACGCACTTGGTTTTAGATGAAAGTTCAATTGAATATATTGTTGAAATTTCGGAATGTACAGTGGGTAATAAACAAATAAATACACGCTCAAAATTATGTTAAAGATCAGGCTAAAGATATAAAAGATAAGGGAATATGCAATGCAATTTACAGAAGAACAATTACTGATTCAGGATATGGCGCGTAGTTTTGCACAGGAACAAGTGAAACCGAATGCAAGTGATTGGGATCGAAATGGTACGTTTCCAAAAAATGCATTGGCACAAATGGGCGAATTAGGCTTTTTGGGTATGTTGGTGTCGGATCAATATGGTGGCTCCGATACTGGTAACTTAGCCTATGTTTTGGCCCTAGAAGAAATTGCCGCGGCAGATGGTGCAACTTCAACCATCATGAGTGTACATAACTCGGTAGGCTGTGTTCCGATTGCCAAGTTTGGCACGGAAGAACAAAAACAGAAGTATCTGCTTCCTTTAGCTCAAGGAAAAATGATTGGCGCTTTTGCTTTAACAGAACCTCATACTGGTTCTGATGCAGCTGCAATTAAAACCCGTGCAGTGAAGGATGGTGATGATTGGGTCATTAATGGAGCAAAACAATTTATTACCTCCGGTCATAATGCAGGTGTGATTATCGTTTTTGCGGTGACAGATCCTAGTGCCGGTAAAAAAGGCATGAGCGCTTTTATCGTGCCACGTGACACACCAGGTTATGAAGTTATTCGTACTGAAGAAAAACTTGGTTTACATGCCTCGGACACCTGCCAAATTGCATTAACTGATGTGCGTATACCACACAGTATGATGCTTGGCAAAGAAGGTGAAGGCTTAAAAATTGCCTTATCAAACTTAGAGGGTGGTCGAATTGGAATAGCTGCTCAAGCCGTCGGTTTAGCTCGTGCGGCTTTAGAAGAAGCAACCCGATATGCCAAAGAGCGCATCACCTTTGGTAAGCCTATTTTTGAGCATCAAGCAGTAGCATTTCGCTTAGCCAGCATAGCAACAGAAATTGAAGCTGCACGTCAATTGGTTCATCACGCTGCACGTTTAAAAGAAGCAGGACAGCCCTGTCTGAATGAAGCCTCTATGGCCAAACTTTTTTCATCTGAAATGGCAGAACGTGTGTGTTCAGCTGCACTACAAGTCTTTGGTGGCTATGGGTATTTAAAAGATTTTCCAATTGAACGCATTTACCGCGATGCGCGTATTTGTCAAATTTATGAAGGTACCAGTGATATTCAGCGTTTAGTGATTGCGCGGAGTTTATAAAAATAGTCGTTTAAATATTAGAGACAGAAACAAAGAACCAGATCAATAAAAAGGGCGACCTAATGCAATTTGAAACAATATTACTAGAGAAAAAAAATGGCGTGGGATTGATCACTTTAAATCGCCCCAAAGCACTCAATGCATTAAATACGCAGTTAATCAGTGACGTGAATATTGCACTGGACGATTTAGAAAAAGACTCAACGATTGGCTGCATGATATTAGCAGGCTCTGAAAAGGCTTTTGCTGCGGGTGCGGATATTAAGGAAATGGCAGGGCTGAATTTTCCCAATATTTATTTTGATGATTTCTTTCATTTGGCCGATCGCATTGCACAGCGTCGCAAACCTCTCATTGCCGCAGTCAGTGGCTATGCTCTAGGTGGTGGCTGTGAATTGGCTTTAATGTGTGACTTCATTTACTGTGCAGACAACGCCAAATTTGGTTTACCTGAAGTTACTTTAGGTGTACTGCCAGGCATTGGTGGGACACAGCGCTTAACCCTTGCGATTGGTAAAGCTAAAGCCATGGAAATGTGTTTAACCGCACGTCAAATGGGAGCACTCGAGGCGGAACAAAGTGGGCTGGTTGCGCGTGTTTTTGCCAAAGAGGAATTATTGGCTGAGACTTTGGCTGCTGCTGAAAAGATTGCAGAAAAGTCCTTGGTTGCCACCATGATGATTAAAGAATCGATTAACCGTGCCTTTGAAGTGAGCCTTGCTGAAGGGCTTCGTTTTGAACGTCGCACATTTCACTCAGTATTTGCCACATTAGACCAAAAAGAAGGTATGCAAGCCTTTGTAGAAAAACGTCCAGCTAACTTTAAAAATCAATAAGGATGTGCAGACATGAGCAAGGAAAATAATTTAATCATTCAGCGCCAAGGAGCTTTGGGTACGATTATTTTAGATCGGGTTTCCAATTTAAATGCTTTGACGATTGAGATGATTAATGGCATACGAACGCAACTGAAACTATGGCAACATGATGATGAAATTCAAGCAGTACTAATTAAATCAAATAGTCCTAAAGCCTTCTGCGCAGGTGGCGACATTCGTTACTTATATGATTGCTATCAAAATGGTACGGATGATCATAAAACCTATTTTCAAGCAGAATACGATATGCTCAACGCATTGCGTAGCTATATAAAACCAGTTGTTGTGTTGTTAGATGGTTATGTTTTAGGTGGAGGTTTCGGTTTAGCGCAAGCCTGTCACATTTTGGTGAGTAGTGAAAAGTCACGTTTTGCAATGCCTGAAACTGCAATTGGATTTTTCCCAGATGTTGCTGCTACACATTTTTTATCTCGCTTAGATGATATTGGCGTATATTTGGCAACGACGGGGGATCAGATATCGAGTAGTGATGCGCTTTATTTAGATTTGATTGATTACCATGTGCCGAGTGAAAAGTTTGCAGCTTTAGAACAGACCTTAGTGCAAACAAGCCCTCTCACTCAACAAAATATAGAACAAGTGATTGCACGTTACATCACGCATCCAGCCGAAAGTGATTTACGACAAAATGTCCAAAACATTAGTAAGCATTTTGCTTATACAGATGTGTCCGAAATTGAGCAAAGTTTAGAACAGGAACAAGACACGACTAATCAAGCATGGGCGCACAAAACATTAAATACTTTGCAACAGCGTTCACCGATTGCCAAACATATTAGTCTAAAACTACAACTGGCAGGTCGTAGCATGTCTTTACAGCAATGCATGCAAGTTGAACGTCATTTACAAGATCTTTGGTTTGATCATGGCGACATTATAGAAGGTGTTCGTGCGTTGATTGTTGATAAAGATAAACAGCCAAAGTGGCAACAACATAATCCAGCATTAGATCAAATTTTGGCTGAAATTATTTAAATTTTAACTGAATGATCACCATACCCAGAAAAAAAAGTTTAAACGTATTTCAAGTATGCGCAGAGAAAGGAAATTGAGAATTTCTCTGCATTTTAAAGCAACGGTTCATTTTAATTTCGTCGGGAGATGTAAAAAGGAAATCTTAAATTTATTCAACTTACCTAGTATGGATAAATCAAATCAAAACTCAAAAAGATCGATATAAGGAACATAGTGATGCAGGATATTCAACAAAATCATCCTCAGGACAAGAAGTCCTCACACCGCTTAGCCGGTATTTCTAGCATGGTGGGAACCACCATTGAATGGTATGACTTTTTTATTTACGGTGCAGCGGCCGCGCTGATTTTTAACAAGCTGTTTTTCCCAAATTTAGATCCACTAACGGGCGTCTTAGCAGCTTTTGCGACATATGCAGTTGGTTTTATTGGTAGACCGCTGGGTGGCATAGTATTTGGTCATTTTGGGGATAAAATTGGCCGAAAATCCATGCTGCTTGTCACGCTCATGCTGATGGGAATTCCTACAGTTATGATTGGACTATTACCAACCTTTGAAAGCATTGGCTATTGGGCAACGGTGTGTTTGATTATTCTTCGTTTTGTCCAAGGCATGGCCATGGGTGGTGAATGGGGCGGCGCAGTATTAATGGCAGTTGAACATGCACCTCAAGGCAGTAAGGGCTTCTGGGGAAGCTTACCTCAGGCAAGTACTGGTGGTGGATTACTCTTAGCATCAGTGGCTTTAGGTTTGGTTTCGATGCTACCTGAAGAAGCATTATTTAGTTGGGGTTGGCGTTTACCATTCTTAGCAAGTATTGTGCTTTTAGCGGTGGGTTGGTATATCCGTGTGAAAGTTCCTGAATCTCCAGACTTTGAAAAAGTGAAAGAGAAGGCTGAGCACGTTAAAGTACCAGCGCTACAAGTCTTTAAAAAACACCCGAAAGAACTCGTGACTATTGTGCTATCACGTGCAGCAGAAAACGCATGGTTCTATTTGGCATCTACATTTGCATTGGCTTATACAACGACACAACTTGAAATTCCGCGCCAAGATATTTTGTTCGCAACAATCTGTGGTGCAGCAGTGATTATGGTGGTCACACCAATCTTTGGGCATTTTTCAGATAAAGTCGGTCAACGCAATATGTTCCGATTTGGCCTGTGTGTGTTAGCTCTATATAGTTATCCATTTTTTGCCATGTTAAATACCAAAGATCCAACTTTGGTTTGGGCTGCAATTGTAATTGGCATCGGTTTGGTTTTCCCATTGATGTATGCACCACAGTCACAGCTCTTTGCACGTCAATTTCCTGCGGAGATTCGCTATAGCGGTATTTCGATTTCAGTACAATTCGCAGGCGTATTAGGTGGTGGCCTTGCACCATTAATCGCTACAAAGTTGTTGAGTATTGGCGGGGGCAGCCCACATCTGATTATTTACTACATTATTGGTTTTGCAATCGTAGCTATCATTGCATCATCATTTTTAAAGCCTGATATGATCAAGTCTAAGAATGCAGATGCACAAAAATCAGTGAAACCTGTTTTAAATGATTCATAAATTAATTTTTAAGTGTTTAAACTTTCAAAAATTCATTAAGTGAATAAATTGATGCTTAATTTGAACAAAACATGAAGAAAATTTAACGTTAACATGAGCCACATACAGCTTTGTATGTGGCTTTTTTACATCAAAAACACCATTTTTCGCTCATACTAAATTATTAAAGTTTTCTAATTTATATATAAATAATTGAAAAATATAAATATATTTAAGATTGATATTGAGTTGGATCCATTAAGTGAATTTTACTCATCTTTGGTTTAGATTAAATCATTTTTATTCATCTTAACTTTCACGTATAAATTACTGCATACAGAAATTCTAATTAACGAAATTTTAGGTAGACACTCCCATGAGTCAAAAATTTGCATGTTCAATTAAACGTATTCGTTTTGATGAAAACTATCAGCCAGCTGACAGCACACGCCTGACTACGAACTTTGCCAACTTAGCACGTGGTGAGCACCGTGAAGAAAACCTACGTCGTACATTGGCAATGATCAATAATCGCTTTAACACTTTAGCGAAATGTGACAACCCAAATGCGGACCGTTATTCACTTGAAATTGACATTATTTCTGCTGAACTCGATATAGAAGGTAATGGCCAAACTTTCCCATTTATTGAAACTTTGAAAAGTACCATCATCGATCATAAAACCAATCAACGTATTGAGGGGATGATTGGTAATAGCTTTTCATCTTATGTACGTGATTATGATTTCAGCGTGGTATTGCCCGCATTGGGTTGTAAGTTCAATGAAAAGCCTGAAGACTTTGGTGATTTACACGGTAAACTTTACCAACACCTTGTTAATTCAGATGTATTCAAAGCTGAATTTAAAAAACAGCCAGTCATTTGCCTGAGTATTTCAACCACTAAAACGTATTATCGCACTGCGAATGTTCACCCAATTTTAGGCGTGGAATACACCAATGATGACTATTCACGTACAGACGATTATTTCGCAAAAATGGGGTTAAACGTTCGTTATTTCAAACCTGAAAATGCGACTGCACCATTGGCATTCTATTCTGCAAATAACTTGTTAAGTGACTATACAGATTTCGAATTAATCAGTGCGATCAGCACCATGGAAAGCTTCCAAAAAATCTACCGTCCAGAAATTTACAATACCAATGCAACAGCAGGTTTAGTGTATCAACCAAGTTTAAATTTCCAGGATTATTCATTGACTCGTATTGTCTATGACCGTGTTGAACGTGGTCAACTGGCGGTTAAACAGGGTAAATGGACTGAAGAAAACTTTATCAAGCCATATAAAGAAGTGCTTGAACAATGGGCTGCCAACTTCACAGTGGAAAATGCAAGCGCTGCTTAACTTAGATACCAGATTAACGAATTTAGAGATAGAAGATTAGACATGGCCCTTGTACACCCAAAACAGCTATTACCGACATCAACAGCAGGTAGCTTACCGAAACCATCTTGGCTTGCAGAACCTGAAAAGCTTTGGTCACCTTGGAAATTGCAAGATCAAGAGCTTTTGGACGGTAAAAAAGACGCATTACGCTTGGCGCTGCATGAGCAACAACAAGCGGGCATTGATATTGTCAGTGACGGCGAGCAAACCCGTCAGCACTTTGTAACCACGTTCATTGAGCATTTGGATGGCGTAGATTTTGAAAAACGTGAAACCGTAAAAATCCGTGACCGTTATGATGCGAGCGTACCGTCTGTAGTGGGCGCTGTATCTCGTCAAAAACCAGTTTTTGTTGAAGATGCAAAATTTCTACGTTCATTGACAGATCAGCCGATTAAATGGGCCTTACCTGGTCCAATGACTATGATTGATACGCTTTATGACGGTCATTACAAGAGTCGTGAAAAATTGGCCTGGGAATTTGCGAAAATCCTGAACCAAGAAGCACGTGAGTTGGAAGCTGCTGGTGTAGATATCATTCAATTTGATGAGCCTGCATTTAACGTATTCTTTGATGAAGTAAATGACTGGGGTGTTGCCACTTTAGAGCGTGCATTAGAAGGTCTAAAATGTGAAACTGCGGTACACATTTGCTATGGTTACGGTATTAAAGCAAATACAGACTGGAAAAAGACACTCGGTTCAGAATGGCGCCAATATGAAGAAGCCTTCCCGAAACTACAGCAGTCTAAAATTGATATCGTATCGCTTGAATGTCAAAACTCACGTGTACCGATGGATTTAATTGAATTGATCCGTGGTAAAAAAGTCATGGTCGGTGCAATTGATGTGGCAACCAATGTGATTGAAACACCAGAGGAAGTGGCAAACACATTGCGTAAAGCGCTTCAGTTTGTAGATGCAGATAAACTCTATCCGTCAACCAACTGTGGTATGGCACCACTGGGTCGTGAAGTAGCACGTGGTAAATTAAATGCTTTAAGTGCTGGTGCAGATATTATTCGCCAAGAACTTGCACGCTAATTGTCGCGCATAGGTGATGTTATATAAGAATATGCTTCATATAAAATATCACGCAAATATGTAAATTCTATTCGATGTAATGTGGCAAGCCAGTTCTTGCTGCATTGCACTGTTTTTAGTAATACCTTTAGGCAAAACCGTTTAAATTTTGGAACCTCATCATGGTTGAAGCAATCGACTTTAAAAATGCAATGTCATCATTAACAAGTGCAGTGAATGTTGTCACGACAATGGGTGCATCAGGTCGTCATGGCTTTACCGCATCTGCAGTGTGCAGCGTGACTGATACACCACCGACTTTATTGGTGTGTATGAATAAAGCATCGCGCTCACATACCAACTTTGTGGAAAACAAAATTTTAACGGTTAACGTCCTAGGTGCGCAGCATGAACAACTTTCTAATGCATTCGCGTCAAAACTGAGTTCAGACGAGCGCTTTGCTTTAGGCAATTGGACTGAGCTCGAAACGGGTGCACCTGTTTTGACAGATGCCTTGGTGAGTTTTGATTGTGAAATTGAACAAATACAAGAAGTGGGGACACATACTATTTTCATTTGTCCAATTGTTGCAATTCAAAAGAATGAAGATGATCAGGCCTTGGTTTACTTTAATCGTGCTTATCATCAGGTGGGTGAAACTGAACTTGCTTAAGCCTTTTCTTTAAATTTTTAACTCAATATATCAAGATCATCTCTCGTGGAATTAATTATATTTTTAGTCATTGGCGCATTGGCGGGTTTTGCTGCTGGGTTGTTTGGCGTGGGTGGCGGCACCATTATTGTCCCATTATTATTTATCGTGTTTAGCCAAATGGGCTATAACCCTGATGTTGTGATGCATTTAGCCTTAGGGACATCATTAGCCACTATTGTGGTGACCTCAATCAGTTCATTGATGGCGCACAATAAAAAGGGCGGTATCATGTGGCCGGTATTTAAAAATCTTGCACCGGGTATGGCGATCGGTTGTTTCTTCGGGGCAGGTATTGCAGGTTGGCTTTCTGCTGTGCATTTACAATTTATAGTCGGTCTATTTTTACTTTGGGTTGCATACAATATGTTTATGGGCTCAAAAAAAATGGTCGACAGTACAAAAACTTTACCTACGACTTCAGCGCAAATGGGTGCTGGAGCAGGGATTGGCATCGCTTCCGCCATTTTTGGTATTGGCGGTGGTAGTTTAACTGTTCCATATTTGACCCATTATGGTGTGGTCATGCAAAAAGCAGTCGGAACATCAGCTGCATGTGGCTTACCAATCGCAATAGCTGGCGCTTTAGGCTTTATGCTATTTGGTATGAAAGCTGAAGTAAATGTGCCAAATACCATTGGTTATATTCATGTCTATGCCTTTTTAGGTATTAGTATCATGAGTTTCTTTACTGCGAAATTTGGTGCAAAAGCAGCGCATGCCTTATCACCAGCAGTACTTAAGAAATGCTTTGCTGTGTTACTGGTTTGCGTCGGATGCTTTTTCTTGGTGAAAGGTTTTCTTTAATTATTAATTACTAATTACTAATTATTCAGCAAGTGTATAGCCCACATTTTGTGGGCTTTTAAATTTCAATAATCACAACATTTAAGTCTTTAGTGTCATGAATATTTCATCATTAATTCCGTCACCACTAAAGTTACGATGCCTGTAACAATGATAATAAAAATAATTTCAAATTTTAGATTCACAACATAACCTGCGTTATAGATATCCCTTTAAAAATATTCAGATTTGGCTAATGCCACTTAGATATGAGAAATCAAATGAATATTTTCATGTAAATATAAAGCTATTCTTCATCCATCACTTGATGGCGTTCCTGATGGTAGCCTTCTTCGGTTTGACCAACTTTCCAATATGGCACGGCATACATGTTGGCTTTCTTAACGCCAAACTTATTTCTAAATAAATGACGGAGTGAAACTACACGTGTATTTTCACCAGCCAAGCTCACAGAAATATTGGAGTCAAGCCAGTTCAATCGTTGCATTGCATCTTCAATTTGAGTTTCAACATTGGTTTGATTGATCAGCCAATTTACATTGACACCTTTAGGATGAATAAGTTCAATACGGTCATTTTCAGCTTCAATTTCAATCCAAACTTCCCCTTGTGCATGCTCAGGAAGTAGCTCTACAGATGCTGCAATCATCGGCAGTGCTGACAAATCGCCAATAAACACCCAGTAATTTGCTTCAGGGTTAAATCGTGCGCGTCCTCCAGGCCCAGCTAGACCTAAAATTTGGCCTGGTTGTGCTTGTTTTGCCCAGTTAGCAGCAATACCAAATTCTGTATGACGAACAAAGTCCACAACCAACAATTGTTCATTTTCTAAAAAATGACGAATCGTATAGGTACGTGTGATGGGCTTGTCTCCATTCGGCCAAACGACTTTTCCTTGTTCATTTCGGCTCGGTAAAATGGGTTTTAATTCAGGCTGTTCTGGAAAAAATAATTTTATATGTGCGCCATTTTGATTCTTAGGAAAATCCGAAAAATCTTCACTAGAAAAATAGACCCGCTGTAGATGAGGTGTAATTTTCTCTGACGACTGTACAGAGATATAACGTGGCAATGGGAGTGAATTTTGAGCCATGATTATTCTGCTATTTTGAATGAAAAGAGGGGCTGAATACGTATAAAACAGAGAATTCTGTGGTTTAAATGTAATGTAATTGACATCCTCACCTCCCTTAAACGGAGGTGATTCCTACAGCTAGACGCTTATGCCCAAGCGCAAGAATGTTCATGGCACTATTTAAGTCCCTATCGTGAGTGACACCACACTCACATGACCATTCT
>NZ_VPDH01000074.1:0-16110 GCF_013417785.1 Acinetobacter sp. YH12227
GATCCATGCACGTGTAGCAGTTCTTAACAGATTTACGGAATTAGGTCGACCACTTACCCAAGTTACGCCTTAAATTTGGCTCAATTAGGGGCGCTTTGCATTTCAAATCTTTGTGCAACAAAGCCGTTTTTCAAAGAACTGAATTTAGGTAATGACGATGATTTTGTAATCGTCGATCCTAAAAAGATTGCGGGTAAATTTGGTGCAGCAAACTTCATTCACTTAATCAATGTCCCAAACTTTGATGATAAAGATAGATTTTTAAAGTGGGCATACACTCAATTAAATCGATAGTTCATATCAAAAATTGCTTTAAAGATATATTTTAAATGCATCTTTGATTAAATAATCCTATAATTTACTGACTCATGTCAGCGCAACTGAATTGGGTGAAGCCTCACATGTATATGTGGGGCTTTTTCATTCAATTGATGGAAAGTGTGAGTGATCGAGCTTCGTGATATAAATCTAATTATTACCTTAATATGATAAATAATTATCACTTTAGTAAATAATTGGAAAACAAAACAAGCACTTGATTCACATAGATCTAACAGTTGTATCCTCATATTTAAGAATTATTGGTTATATTGAATATGCTTGTTAATTAATCAGTATTTACAGCAATTTCTAAACTTATAATTACTTAAAGGAAATATGAATGTCTAATTTAACAAAAGGGACAGTGAAGTGGTTCAACGGTACAAAAGGTTTTGGATTTATTGCTTCCGATACAGGTGAAGAATTATTTGCACACTATAGTGAAGTACGAATCGATGGCTATAAAGTACTAGAGGAAGGTCAGCGTGTAATGTTTGAAATTACGAATGGTAAGAAAGGCAAGCAAGCCAGCAATATCCAAATTCTCTAAAATAATAATTTCCCAAACATGTCATGTATTGCCCCGTCTTTGAAAGACGGGTTTTTGTCATAAATTGCCATTAAGTTTTAATATTTAAATGCTTAATTTAAATGAAATCTTCATGATAAGAGCAATAAAAAATGATCTTTACAAGACTACAAGTACTGATTGGCGGACTAATTATAAGTTTGTTGATTTCTTCTGTGTGGATTTACCATGAGAAGAAGAAACAACGACGGGAAGAGATTCAAAAAATCATTACGGAAGCGAGAGCAGGATTAAGTCACGCTCAATAATATGTGTGATTCATAGACACCCATTATATTGAAAGGATGTCTATGAATCACACAATGGTGATGGGTTCTCTTAAAGTTTAAACCTTATTATTTAACTTCAGTAATGCTGATTGGCTGGTCTTTTACAAATTCAACAACCCCTTCACCACGTTTAAAGTGAATTGAAACTCCATTATTATTAGCTAAACGAATACCACTACCAGCAACTGTTTGCTTTAAACCATATACCACGCCTGAGTTATCAGTCATTAAAGCAGTTTCAAAGTTATCCGATGATTTCAGAAAAATTAATAAACCATTCGGACCAGAAAACGTAAGGACCTGCGTATCAGCTGAAGTATTGCTTGTAGCCTTATCTTGTAAAGTTTCAGTCTTTGGACTCGAAGTACACCCAGTCATTGTTAAAACTAACAAAGTTAAACTTAAAAAATATTTCATATAATTACCTTTCTCATATGTAAATCATAATTATATTTATACTAATTGTTATAATTCAACAATAAATAATATTACTTTTTTTTACATAAAAAGCTATAAATCACATTTTGAACCGTACCGGGATTGTCGGAGACTTCTTTTCTTGAGATGAAAAGCATTCCTTCGTAAGACGTAGCGAAGCGTAGTGTCCCGATGAAAAAAGTAAAATATACTCCTGAAATCAGAGAAAGAGCGGTTCAATTATTGATTGAATCCGAAAAAGATTATCCATCGAATTGGGCCGCAATCACAGCTATTGCATCCAAGATTGATTGTAAGCCTGAAACACTTCGTATTTGGTATCAGAAATATTGATCCTAGACAGTTTCGCCGCCAAACCGATATGCAAACGCAAAAAGCACAATATTCATATTCATGAGGGAACGACAACATCTGAATTTGTGCAGATTCGTCATGATCGGGATGCAACATTAAGTATGCCTAAACTGATTTTACCGTCGATTCAAATCCATATGAAAGCGGGTTAATTTCCCCCAACCTGAAAACATTGGCTCATCATATTTAAAGTTACCGCTTAAATTTTTAAAACATAAAATATTGTATTTGAAATTATTAAAGGCTTTTTTATGACTTTATCTTAAAAATTCATATTTATATCTTTAAAGTGAATATTCACTTTAAAGATTCTGCTATTTTAGGTATATTAATTCTATAAAGCTGACTTGTATGATCGGATTTCAAGCCAGCGCTACTTTTTAAAGTATTTTAGTTTCGTTGGCATACGTTGAGAGAATATGTTGCTAAGACAGAGTGGACTGTTTTTTGCAATTGTGACTTTATTTTTGCAAATCGCAGTATATTTACAACCACTATTACCCGAAGAATTTCAAATTGCTCCGGTATGTCTTTCTATTACACATAATTTACTGTCCCCCGAAAAGCACAAACACGTACATGAGACGTATAACGAACTAGTTCATCATCTGACCCAAGATCATAACCACGACGATCACAATGGACATGACCATCAATGCCAATACTGTACCGTCTATGGTGATGTTGTCCTACCTTTTGATTTTGAGATAGTTGAAATCATCGATAAGATTCAAGTCCGTCTAAGTTTCTATAAAGATGCTTTCCGACATGTATATTTCTCACTGCAAAGGCTTTACTTACTTCCACAAGGTAGGGCACCTCCACACACACTTTAAATCCTAATCAGACCAACAATTTGAATTGTTGATTTACCTCGGTATTTAAAGAGTGATTTTATGAAACTTTATATTTTTGCACCGTTTAGCGGATGCGAACAGAATCGGTTCGCCTATATGATTAGGCTAAAACAATTGATCAAATCCCAACAGATTCACAACAGTCTGCGTCATCATACTGATCTATCTTGCCTAAAACAGTCCCGAAATTATGGGCCGTTTGTGGTTCACCGCATAATTCCACAATAAGGTGATAGACATGAATTTAGGTTTGACAGCACTTGAATTGGCGCGAATTCAATTCGCTTTTACAGTTTCTTTTCATATTATTTTCCCTGCAATTTCCATTGGTCTGGCAAGTTTTCTTGCGGTCTTAGAATGGCGTTGGCTAAAAGCACAAGATCCTGTTTACCGTGATCTGTTCCAATTTTGGATTAAGGTGTTTGCATTGTCTTTCGGAATGGGAGTGGTTTCAGGGGTAGTCATGAGCTACCAATTTGGCACCAACTGGAGTGAATTCTCTCGTATTGCGGGTAGTGTCACTGGCCCCTTACTTAGTTATGAGGTCTTGAGTGCCTTCTTCTTAGAAGCGGGTTTCCTAGGCATTATGCTGTTTGGTTGGGGAAGAGTGGGTCCTAAAACCCATTTCTTTGCCACACTGATGGTGGCAATTGGCACTTGTATTTCCATGTTTTGGATTTTATCTTCCAATAGCTGGATGCAAACTCCACAAGGCTTCAGCTTTGAAAATGGCATTATTGTGCCGCAAGATTGGTTTGCTATCGTTTTTAACCCATCATTCCCATATCGCTTAGCGCATATGGCTCTAGCAGCATTCCTAGTATCTGGCTTATTGGTCGCTGCTACTGCAGCATGGCACTTACTCAAAGGTCGCCGTGATGCCTTAGTAAAAAAATCATTTTCTATGGCGATGTGGATGATTCTCGCACTTGCACCTTTACAGGTATTTGTGGGAGATATGCATGGTCTAAATACGCTAGAACATCAACCTGCGAAACTTGCTGCGATTGAAGGTCACTGGGAAACTAATAAAGATCATGGCATGCCGTTATATTTGTTCGGTATTCCTGATATGGAGGCGGAAGAAACCAAGTATGCAATTGGCATTCCGAACCTCGGTAGTCTGATCATGACGCACACCTTAGAGGGTGAGGTGAAAGGCTTAAAAGAATTTGCCCCTGAAGATCGACCAAACTCGCTCGTAGTATTTTGGAGCTTCCGCATTATGGTCGGTATGGGAGTCTTGATGATTTTGCTTGCTCTGATGGGTGCATGGTTGCGTAAAACTGGGAAATTTTATGAGTCAAAATGGCTACACAAATTTGCCTTATGTATGGGACCTTCAGGCTTTATTGCCCTGCTTGCTGGTTGGTTTACCACAGAAGTCGGTCGTCAACCTTGGGTCGTGTATGGCGTACTGCGTACCAAAGATGCCTTGTCACCAGTATCGGCAGAACAAGTCGGTTTAACTTTAATAATCTTTGTGATTGTCTACTGCGTCGTATTTGGTATTGGGATTTATTACATGCTCAAATTGATGGTTAAAGGACCACAGTTCATTCATTCTCAAGCCCATAGCGATGGTGAGGTCATTCGTGCATCAAATCGTCCAATGAGTACGATTGATGAGTCGCTTGAAGTACAACCACAGGAGAAAAACCATGATTGATTTATCCTTAATTTGGGTGGTAATCATTGCTGTGGGTGTGTTGATTTATGTGGTACTCGATGGCTTTGATTTAGGGATTGGTATCCTCTTTCCTTTAGTAAAAGATCGCCAAGAACGCGATGTGATGATGAATACCGTCGCACCAGTTTGGGATGGCAATGAAACTTGGATGGTTTTAGGTGGCGCAGGCTTATTTGCGGCATTTCCATTGGTGTATTCGACTGTGCTTTCTGCGCTGTATATGCCGATTATCTTAATGGTCATCTCACTGATTTTCCGTGGTGTCGCCTTTGAGTTTCGTTTTAAAGCGAACCGCACCAAACATTTATGGGATCAAGCGTTTATTTGGGGCTCGATCTTGGCATCATTCTTCCAAGGTATGATTTTAGGTGCTTATATCCAAGGGATTGAAACCACTAATGGTATTTATAGTGGTGGCGGATTGGATTGGTTGACCCCATTTTCAATTTTTACTGGGATTGCTGTAGTGGTGCTGTATGCCAGCTTGGGCTGTGGTTGGCTGATTTTTAAAACTGATGCACGTGTTCAAAATCATATGTTTAGCCTCATGCCAAAACTAATTATTGCTTTATTGGTGATTTTTGCTGCAGTGAGTATTTACACCCCAATGGTACATGCAGAGATTGCAAATCGTTGGTTTAGTTTGCCACAACTATATTACTTTAGCCCTGTGCCGATTCTCGTGGTGGTGTTTACATTATTGGCTTTACGTGCCTGTAAAAGACGTCAGGAATTTGCACCGTTCATTTATACCTTAGCCTTAGTACTGTTGGCCTATACTGGATTTTTAATTAGTCTATGGCCAAATATCATCCCACCATCCGTCACCATTTGGCAGGCAGCAGCCCCACAAAGCAGCCAGTTATTTGCCCTGATTGGAGCATTGGTGTTGATTCCAATTATTTTGTTCTATACCGCACTGTCGTATTGGGTGTTCCGTGATAAAGTCCGTGTCGGGGATGATGGCTATCATTAAGGAGAATCATCATGAAACTGAATCAAGTAGGATGGTTTGTTGTACTTTGGCTGGGTGGCGTACTGACCTTAGCTATTGTTGCAGTTTTTTTTAGAATGCTCATTCAATGGGCATATTAGTTAAGTTGATGTTATCTCTAATCCATCATCTTGTTAATCAAGCTGATGGATTGTAAACGTCCACTGAAACCCATACCTATTTTTTAATTTGAGTTGGGTTTCCAGTGGTGTGGTAGTAGTTCTTCATTTAGGTCATTGGGTCAGCAGCCTTTTCAGCACATGACTTAAATTATGCGTACGGTTCAAAGTTATTCAGCTTTGCTGGACTGGATTAAAGCACGATATTGACAGCTCGTTGACCACTGTAGCGACCCAGCAAAAAGCCAGATCTTATATCCCAAACCTAAGTTATGACCTAAATTTGAGTGAGTTGGAAAAAGTGGCTTCTGTATTGATATTAATATCTAATTGTGTTGGTTCTTTTTAAGAACCATATGTAATGTGGTTCCGTTAATTAGACCACTCAATTGAGTTTTATAAGGGCTTTGTTGCACAAATCTATCTCTAAGGCTTATTCCACAATATAATTTTCAAATGAAGATGCCTACACATAAAATCTACCGCACAACCAATTGGTTCGCATATAACCGAGCACTCATTAATTGCGGAAATATTGCCATTTGGTTCGATCCAGCTACGCAATGGTATGCGCCATCAAAATGCAAACAAGGGCGATATCAAACCTACTCCGACGCAGCCGCCCAATGCTGCTTAATGATTAGATCCTTATTCCGTCTGTCTTTACGTATGATTTAGTATAAAAATAAGGTTAGTAAATAAATTTTATAAATCAGATACTTTTTTAGTAAATATAAAATCTATTTGATTTTATTTTGTTAATTTTGGGACTATAATATTCTATTATTTTAACGCTAAAAATAATTTACCTGTGCAGAAAAAAATGATGACACCATTGCTCATTGATGCATTAACAATATCTGAAGGTAGGTTTGAAAAACCATGTCCAGCTTTAGTTTTGAAAATAATGTTACTCAATGGGGAAATAAGCAGTGAGTTTTCAGAAAAAATTAAAAATCAAGCATTACTACTGCTCGCGATATATCGTAAGTTATTGCTTGCTGTCGATAGGGATTTATGTAAGGTAAAAACTCTAAAGGGCAGTGTGAAAAGAAGACACTGGGGAAAAATGGATAAAGCACAGGACAAGATGGTGGTTGCAGACCAACTTCGGCTAAAGCGTTTAGATCCAGAAGAAATGCCTTTATTTTTAAATACACAGCATTATCTAAATAAGCTGCCTATTTCCTTTGTAAAAAAACTGGTAGGTTAGGCACCACCAGTGGTGAGTGGTACTTTTTTAATTGAAAATGTTTTAGCAGGTTATATCTTCCATAAGCTTTTACCATTAGAAATAATTAAAGTAAAAGAGCTTGGAAAATCTGTGCAACCCTATTTTCACATAGCTGACTTTTTTGTACTTTTACCTCAACTAGAAAAACTTTATCAAAAATATCAAAAGCAAATTGTTCATTTGGCGCCAACGGCAGAAGTTGCTTTAGCCTTAACAGACTTTGGGAAAGCATGGATTTATCGTCTTAGGAGTAGGCTATGAATATTTATTTTAAGCAACTGCTAGAATGGATAAACCAGAATACCCCTATAGAAGAACAAAAACTCCTCCGAGCATTATTTTTATTACGTGCACATTATAGCTTAGCCGGTATCGTTGTCATTTGTCAGCGAATTTTCACTTTGATTGGTGATAATGAATTACCAAAATTTCGTGATGAGCTTAATACTTTAGAGATCATTAGTGCATTAGAGTATTCTGAGGAATATTCACATTTTTTTTCAAAAACAACGGATAAAAATAAACATAATCCCACGCCGTTGCGCCCCTTTACTGGAGACAGTGGAATTTGTGATTTGCTGTTGCTTAAATCAGGAGAAAATCATAATAATGAGAGTTTTGATGCGGTAATTATTTAGTTTTTAAATCAAATATTTCATTTTCAAGACAAGGTACATGCTCTTGAGCTTTATAGTAATTATTTAAATGGCAATGGCATTACAAAGCTGAAAGACCTAAAAGGATCTCGTGTGTATAATGCCTTTTTAGCGATTAGGCTATTAGGTGATGCTGGTAATACACAGATTTTAGAAGATGTAAAAGCCTCACTGCTTCAAAATTCACCGAAACAACTGATTCAGTTAATGTCTGTTCATAATAATGATGAACAATTAAATAAAATTTATTATGCATTAAAGCTATTTTTATCACAAATCTGGCGAAATAATCGGCTAAAAAATAACAAAAAACGTCGAGAGTTTTTACACCGTATAGGGATAAAGCACAAAAAATTGATCCTACAACGATATGGTTCATTAAGTATTGCTATCCAACCTGAACCGTACCGGGTTTGTCGGAGACTTTTTATTTAAGTTAGGCCACCTGACCTAACGGGTTAATCTTATCATAGTACATTGCTTCAAACTCAAAAGGCGATACATAACCGAGTGCACTATGTACACGCTTTTTATTGAACCAATCTACCCAATTTAATGTCGCAAGTTGTACATCCGCTAAACCTTGCCAATCTGCTTTTAAATATTCAATCACCTCTGTTTTGTATAACCCATTCACTGTTTCAGCCAAAGCATTATCGTATGAATCACCGGTCGTACCGACTGATGCTCGTAAATTTGCTGCTTCTAAACGATTGGTATAGCGAATAGAAAGATATTGAACACCTCTATCGGAATGATGAATCACATTCTTTGGCATACCTCGGTCATGCAATGCTTGCTCCAATGCATCCAGGACCATGTCTGTATTCATACGTATTGATACTTTCCATCCAACAATGGCTCGTGAGAATACATCAATAATAAAGGCAGTATAGACCCAACCTGAATTAGTTTGAATATACGTGAAGTCAGCGACCCACAGGTGGTCAGGCTGATCTGCACTAAAATTCCGTTTTACCAAGTCATCCGCTCGTTTTTGATCATCTCGGCTACGGGTAGTTTGTTTATTCTTACCACGCCAAACACCTTGTAGACCTAGCTTTTGCATCAATCGAGCAACTGTACAGCGTGCAATAATATAGCCTTCACGTTTCAGTTTTTGCCAAACTTTACGTACACCATATCGACCTGAACTTTCCTTCCAAATTCGTTTAATCTCCTCAGCATGATGCAAGTCATGTAAATCTCGTTTCGCTCGATGTTCTGGATTGTCCGCGAGATCTAAAGTCCGGTAATAGGTTGAAGGGGTGATCGGTAAAATTCTACAAATCGCCTCGACTCCATACAGCTCTTTATTATGATGGATAAAATCCACCATTATTTGTGTGGGCGGTCGAGCTCCGCCTGGGCGAAAAAAGCGGCTGCTTTACGTAAAATTTCATTGGCACGTTGCAGTTCTTTATTTTCACGTTCAAGTTGTTTAATACGTTCTTGATCTGAAAGCTGCTGTACTTTGATTGGATTCTGTAGATTTAAATGCTTCTGATGCCAGGAGCGTAGTGTTTCAGGCGTACAACCCTTGCGCAGTATACTGCTCAGGGAGCAATTGCTGCGATTGCAGCCCAAGTAGAAGGATAACCTTTTTCGGATTCAATCAATAATTGAACCGCTCTATCTCTGATTTCAGGGGTATATTTTGGTTTTGTCATTGGGACATTCTCTCAAGAAAAGTGGTCTCCGACAAACCCGGTACGGTTCAGTATTTGGTGTCGCAACGACTTTAGGTTTTGGTGTAACCCAAATTAACTCAGGCCTGAATTATCTATTCGGGATTGAATATTCAACGACGACGCAGCTAATTCTAATCGTCATTGTTACAGCTATGGCCTCTTTGTCCGTATTTATGGGCTTAGACAAGGGTATTAAACGATTATCAGAGATCAATTTAGACTTAGCATTAACCCTCTTATTATTTGTATTTTTTGCTAGTTCAACGATATTCATATTACAAGCGACTATACAAAATGCTGGCCAGTATTTTTCAAACTTATTCAACATGACCTTTAATTTATATGCCTATCAATCTGATGGTTGGATTGGTGGTTGGACAATTATGTACTGGGCATGGTGGATTTCATGGTCACCATTCGTAGGTATGTTTATTGCGCGTGTGTCTGAAGGACGTACTATTCGTGAGTTTATTGTAGGTGTTTTACTTATTCCAACAGGCTTCACGCTGATCTGGATGGGAGTCATGGGGAATGCTGCACTCTATAGTATTTTAAACGAAGCGAACACCTCGCTGATTTCTGCAGTGCAACGAGATTCATCCGTTGCGTTATTTGAATATTTAGGGACCTTGCCATTCTCAGGCGTGATGAGTTTTGTGGCGACCATTCTGGTCATGTTGTTTTTTGTGACATCGGCAGACTCTGGGGCTTTAGTTACAGACTATCTAACTGCAAAATCTGAAAACTCTCCAACTTGGCAGCGATTGTTTTGGACAACGTTAATGGCTGTACTTGCGATTGTTTTGTTGTTTGCAGGATGTTTAGGAGCTTTGCAATCTGCAACAATGTTGAGTGCATTACCATTCACCTTCGTAATGCTTTTAATTTGCTGGGGCTTAGTCAAGGCTTTACATTTAGATGCAACCAAGATGCAAGCATTACAGGATGCACGTATTACACCTAGAGCAATTCATAATCCAAGAAGTTGGCAGCAACGTTTAGGATTGATTATGCATTATCCGCATACACGTGAAGAAGTTGAACAGTATATTGATACAACGGTAAGCCAGGCATTTTCAAATCTACAGAAAGAGTTTAAGCGTCGTCATTTAGATGTGACGGTAAACACGATAGATGATGGCTTGCAGCTACGTGTAAACCATCAAGATGAGATTAACTTTATATACCAAGTGGTTGTCCAAGAAAAAAATATACCAAGCTTTATGTTGGATTCAGCAGAAATCACGCAAGATTATCAAGCTGAAGTATTTTTGAGGGAAGGTGGTCAAAATTATGACATTATCGAATGGACGCAAGAAGATATTTTACAAGATGTCATTGATCAATACGAACGACATCTACATTTTTTAAATCTAGTTCGAACCAAGAGCCAATAAATAAAAAAACCGCCCAGAAGGGCGGTTTTTTATTCTTAGTTAAATTAGGCCGGTATAGAAGCAACCTTATCTTCACGATCCCAATATCGATGATTTTGAATAGCTGTTTTAAATTGATCACTGACATCTTTGAAACTTTGTGAAATGAGAAGCGCAGCATCTTGGATGAGATTTAGTTCTTTAATTAAAGCCTCTTTATCACCCAATAATACTATAGGTTTAAGATGCTTAAAAGTTTCCAAAACATAGTGTTTAGCTACACCATCACTCAGGAATTCATCTAAATTTTCACCATCAATAACAACGACAGCATCGTAGGTAACTGAAGGTTCGCCATTCTGACGTCCATCCACTGCAATTTCTTTACCATCGTTAGATTTCACTGGCGCAGCATTAGGCGCTAATATTTCTACTACAGCGCTTTCTGATTCGCCCCAAGTCCTGATTGCATCGATAGATGAAGCATTTGCACCGTTGTGCACCAACAGTGCGATTTTCCGTTGCTTAATATCAGATGCTGGGTATGCCAATGTGCTTAAGTGATCAGATTTAGCGACGGTAGCTT
Organism: Acinetobacter sp. YH12227; assembly: GCF_013417785.1. Taxonomy (NCBI): domain Bacteria; kingdom Pseudomonadati; phylum Pseudomonadota; class Gammaproteobacteria; order Moraxellales; family Moraxellaceae; genus Acinetobacter; species Acinetobacter sp. YH12227. The sequence goes on from NZ_VPDH01000074.1 coordinate 11,175, forward strand.
TCTTAATCGATTTACTTTGCTTAGTTGGAGCAGCTAATCCCAATTCATTTGCTACAAATTGAGCTAAATCCAAATCAATATTTGCAAGCACCTCATTTACAACTCTTTCCCTAATTTCAACAGCTTTCACTTTTGAGAGTTCAAATGCATAGGCATCCTTTATATGCTGTTGTTCATGCTTAGCAAGACTTTGGTAATGCATGGTCGCTTGCGAGAAATGATCTGCGAAGCTTTCTGGTCGGATTCTTAACTTGCTGCCTTGGATTTCTTCAGGATGGGTCCGAAATGCATGCGGATCATTATTAGATTCTCTAGGCCAATTTTCATCTACAGAGTTAGGCTCATAATTCGCTTTACCTTTATAGACTTCATGGTTTGCATAGCCGCCACGTCGATTTGTATGGAAAGGGCAGACTGGTTTATTAATTGGAATTTGATTAAAGTTTGCAGTACCTAAACGGTGCAAATGGGTATCTGTATAGCTGAACAGACGACCTTGTAATAAAGGGTCATTACTAAAATCAATTCCTGAAACAATATTGGCTGGACTGAAAGCAACTTGCTCTGTTTCAGCAAAGAAATCATCTGTATTTCGATTTAGAGTAAATTTACCTAGTGGGGTAATAGGTACGAGCTCTTCAGGTACCAGTTTTGTCGCATCCAAAACATCAAAGTCCCATTGAGCCGCTTGTTCTTCAGTAAAGATCTGTGCCCCTAATTCCCACTCAGGATAATTGCCACGTTCAATGGCATCCCATAGATCGCGGCGATGGAAGTCTGGATCTTTACCATTAAGTTTTAGAGCTTCATCCCAAACGACTTGGGCAACACCTTGCTTAGGAGTCCAGTGAAATTTAACTAAATGCGCCTGATTTTCTTTATTGATTAATCTGAAGGTATGTACACCAAAACCTTGAATCGATCGTAAATTTCTCGGGATAGCACGATCTGACATCACCCAAGTTGTCATGTGAGAGGCTTCGGTATTTAAAGAAATAAAATCCCAAAACGTATCATGCGCAGATTGACCTGTTGGAACTTCATTCGGATCTTCAGGCTTTACAGCGTGGACAAAGTCAGGGAACTTGATTGCGTCCTGAATAAAAAATACAGGAATGTTATTACCTACTAAATCGTAGTTTCCATCTTCGGTATAAAACTTAATGGAAAACCCGCGTACATCACGGACTACATCAGCTGATCCGCGTCCACCTTGTACTGTAGAAATCCTGACAAAGATTGGTGTTGGATTTTGAGTGTTAGTCAAAAATTTAGCCTTAGTCCATTTTTCGTTGCCTTCATAAGCTTCAAAATAACCATGCGCTCCAACACCACGAGCATGCACTACACGCTCAGGGATACGTTCACGGTCAAAATGAATTAACTTATCTCGTAAGAGAAAATCTTCTAACAGAGTAGGACCAGTCTGATTTATTTTTAAGCTATTTTGATTGTCAGCTACAGGTACACCCAAAGATGAGGTCAGTGTTTTACCTTTAGGGGCTACATATGCCTCTTTTTCAAACTGATCAATTTTAGGGTTATTTGATTTTTTCATGAGCTACATCCCTTTGTCTGATGTTATTTAGTACATGTGCTAGATAAGGTTTTGCTATTGCATAAAGCTAATATAGATAATAAAGATGCTTGGCAAATTTAAAGTAAAAAATTGTCTATTTTGTGCTCAATCTGATGATTGATTGGAGCTACTTTCACAATAAAAAGCAGATTCAGCCCAGCGGTCACATTTGCAGCGGGGGCACTGAGCATTTAGAGAACTAATAAATTGTGTTTGACCACACAGCATGCACGAATAGTATTTTTTAGAATCAAAACGCTTTGCTTTTTGGTAGTGATCAGGAAAAATTGGTAGTCCCCATTTGATATTATCTTTGGCATAAGGAATTACACTTAGACACCCATCAGTTTCAAGTAAGGCTGATTTGACTTGCCCTAAGTGTTCTATTTTGTTTTGCCTTAACTCAGCAAAAAATTCGTCATATGAATACTTTTCCTGTTTGATATCTTCAACAATCAATAAGCCATCTTTGACGATATACATTGGCCTACCTTCTAACAATGTTTCAAAAGCATCTGATTTCATGATTAGATATGTTGTGAATCTATACAGAAGAATAATGACTGCAAACACAATGAGTGCTTGTATGATAGGAATATCATCATTAAACATTGGATCGCCAGCTGCAGAACCCAAACTTAAAATGATGGCTAACTCAAATACTGAAAGTTGCCTGACACCTCTTTTACCTGAAAATCTTAAAAAAATAATAATTAATATAAACATAATGATGCATCGGATAATAATTTCCAATGCAAAATTAAAAGAGGTGTCATGCAGAATTATTTTTATAAAGTCCATGCTTAATACATTTTTTGAATTTTAGTTTAGAAGTTGTTGTTTACATCTTTTCCCAAGCATCTTTAATAGCATGTTTAGCATGTTCCCATTTCAAACGAGAATCTGCTTTGAACTCTTCCCATTTGGTTTGTAAATCCGGCTCAGAATCCTCAAATCGAGCATTCTCACCATACAGATGGCGTTCACGTTGTCCAAGCTCATATGCCGATCTCAAGTCTCGATCATAATCAATATCGGGTACTTCACGTTGAAGATCGCCATAGTACGGTCTATTGGAGTAATCCGTGCGCCAGTCATGATGTATTGGATGTTCATTTTGATGGTCGTTCATTGTAATAACTCCGATTAATTAGTTAATTAATTACAAAAGCAGTGATCCCTGGGCTGCTTCTGTAAATTAAAAAATTACTGTTGTTACTTTGACTATTGGTCTTGCTGTTGATTCTGCTGACGTTGTTGATCAGACTGCTGATTTTGTTGGTGTTGAGGTTGCTGTTGTTGTTGCTGACCATTTTGCTGACGCTGTTGATCAGACTGTTGGTTTTGTTGATGTTGGGGTTGCTGCTGCTGTTGCTGATCATTTTGCTGACGTTGTTGATCAGATTGTTGATTTTGTTGGTGTTGAGGTTTTTGAGTATCGCCACGTTGGTGCTGTAGACGAGTATCATTATTTTGATCTTGGTTATAGTTAGACATAATACTGTTCCTTTAAAGATTAATTAGATAATCTACTCAATCACAGTAGATCAATTATTAATAACATGAATATTATAAATTTAAATATTTAAGATGTTACATAATCTGTATTAAGTTTCACTGTGTTTAAAGATTATGTATTGGGTGCTGTTTTATATGGATAAATGGGTTTTATTTAATTACATGAAGCTAACAATAATAATTTTTTAATATTTTTGAGAGTGATTTTAGAATAGCTTTATATAGAGTATTTAATTTTTTATTAGGTTTTCCTTTAGTTCTAATTCTGAAGTTATAGTAGTTTTTTTTAAAGAAGATGCAATAGAAAAAAGTACCTACTGGTTTATATTTGTTTTCAGATCCTCCACGCTTTAAAAGCCCAGTGCAAGAAATATAAATATCTGATTTAAAAAGTTTTTTACCATTCACTATCATTTGTGTGGTGACTTCTTGGGATTCCGCTGTATATTTGTTTATAAGTGATTGTTTTATATTTAAAATACGCTTCTTGAATAGTAAGTCATAACTTACAACAGAGCCATCAAGAAGTATCCCAGAGTTTTTATCCTGTGAAATTCTATATGCTAAATATCCAGCACTAGCACTTTCAAATAGCGTTATTGATAGGGATTTTTTAGAAATAAAGGGCTTTGTTGCACAAAGCTATTCTTGAAGGCTTCTTCAGTAATATAATTTCCAGATGAAGAAGCCTACACCTAAAATCTATCGTACAACCAATTGGTCCTCGTATAACCAAGCTTTAATCAAGCGAGGAAATATTTCAATCTGGTTTGATCCTAAGACGCAATGGTATGCACAACCACAAGGCAAGCAAGGACGAAATCAAACTTATTCCGATACAGCGATTCAATGCTGTTTAATGATCAAATCTCTATTCCGTCTTTCTTTACGTATGGTTACTGGCTTTGTTCAAAGCCTGATTAAACTCTGTGGCTTGAATTGGGCAGCACCAGATTACTCCACCCTTTGTAGACGACAAAAGCATATTGATATTGCGATAAGCTATCAGAAAAGTCATGATGGGTTACACCTACTTGTCAACTCTACGGGTTTAAAGTTTTTAGGTGAAGGCGAATGGAAGCGTAAAAAACATCAGCCTGAATACCGTCGGCAATGGCGTAAACTGCATATTGGTATAGATGCTGAAACACTGCAAATACGTGCCGTTCAGCTTACTACAAATAATGTCAGTGATTCACAAGTACTAGGTGATTTACTGGATCAAATTCCACTAGATGAGCGAATAGATTCTGTCTATACCGATGGCGCGTACGACACGAAGTGCTGCAGAAAAGTGATTTCAGATCGTCAAGCACATGCAGTAATTCCACCCAGAAAGAATGCCAAGCCCTGGAAAGATTCTAAAATAAGTTCAATAGAACGAAATGAGTTACTTCAAACGGTTAAACATTTAGGCAGAACCCTATGGAAAAAATGGTCGGGTTATCACCGTCGTAGTTTGGTGGAAACCAAGATGCATTGCATCAAATTATTAGGTGATAGGCTGACGGCAAGACATTTTCAAAGTCAGGTCAATGAAATTCATGCGCGTGTGGCAGTTCTGAATAGATTTACGGAATTAGGTAGACCTCGCACCCAAGTTGTGTCTTAAATTTGAATGGATTGGGGAGAACTCAGCTTTTGAATGTTTATGCAACAAAGCCGAAATAAAGTCAAAAATTGATTTCATATAAATTATCCTATGAATATTTTCTCTGTACACGACAAATTTCATAGGATCCTTGTCCTATCAGGCTTTTTCTTTCTTAAAATTGCTAGCACTTTCTTAAATTCTTCTTTTTTTCCAAAACCAATCAAACGTAGAATAGCCATTTGAAC
>NZ_VPDH01000075.1:0-16008 GCF_013417785.1 Acinetobacter sp. YH12227
CTGGACAAAATGACTCCAGATGAGTTTTACTATGACCAGCTACCACAACAAAATAAGGTAGCTTAACTAGAGCAGAATATCACTTATAAATAAGCTTTTAGTTGTTCAAACAAGTGGGACCACCTCTCAAAGAGTTCTCCTTTGCCATCTAACATAAATGCAATTGTAGTGAGTACATCATCCTTTTTGGCAAAGTTATTAATTGGAACTACTTGCTTGGCACATGTCGTTTCAGCTGCTGTACAGTTATAAAGTGAGCCGGGAAGTTGACCAATCGCAACTTCTGCTTTTGCAGCTACTAAGAGGTGATCAGCTTTCACATAAATCTCATTTTCATTAAAACCAATAACACCATCAGCTTTAATATATGAGTCAATGTTTCTTAAGCCGGCATAATAGTTAACTTCTTCGCCTTGTTTACCTGTTGCCCCATCAATAACGATAATTGATGTTGTTTTTGGATTACCTGCACTGTCCTCACCATACCCTTCAGTCGATGCGGCAATGTTGTAACCTAAACCATCTTTTGATACACCTTTAGAATCTGTGTATTTTTTTGAAAATAATGCGACATTTGCGTTTAAGTTATAAATTGGAATACCCAGTCCCCAAGTACCGGTATTTGTGCTCTGTGCCGCGATAGAATTGTCAGAAATAAAGCGTGCTTTACGTGCAATCGCCTGAAAATCCATTCCACGAACAGCAACTAATGCCATATTTGATGCATTTGTAGTCGGCGATGGATTATAAACTTGCTCATAGACCGTCGCACCCAATATATTTTTGATTTGATCATTTATAACAAAGCCTAATGAGTTACTTCGGATGTTATTAATGTAAATTTGACCAAAATCAATATAGGCATTTTGATTGGTAATTGATGCATTTGGATCTGTTGAAGTACGAATATTTAATGGTGTTAAATTTGAAAACTCAATCGCGTAACTTCCTGTACCTGTATGTCCAAGCTCAAAGGTCGTTGGTGCATTACCTGCAAGTAAACTGTTTCCTGCCCGTGTAAAATCAGCAGATACATTTAAATGCAAACCGCCCGTGTTTTTAAATCCATAACCATTGGTCGCAATGGTTTCTTTCTCAAGGGTATTATTATTACTTCGATTTACAGTATTAAACTTTGCTATACCTGTTTGATCTGCATTAAAACTGATTTTTCCGTTGGTTAGCGCGCCTGAAGCGCCCATACGAATTAAATTACGTTGAGTTGAATTTTCTGCACCATAGCGCAAATCAATATTCACCCCAGGATTTGTTGCAGTGTTACCACGAGATGTATGAACATCTGTTTTATCTTCAACTCGACCTAAGTTAACAATGTGATCGCCATCTGCTCCTTTCGTTGTAAGAACAATTCCCTCAACAGGATCGATGTACATATAACCATCGGCAGAAAGATTAAAGTTAAAATCTTTTAAAGTTAAGTTCTGACCATTTTGGCCATAACTAACACTTGCATTTTGTAATTTAAAGTCTAAATGTGCAATAGAATTACGATTAAATAAACCATTGGTTGTGGCCAAATACACTTCTAAAGGACTAATGGTCGACAGTTTAAAACTACCTAAATTTTGGTTTGTTTCCCCCACAGCGCAATTAGGATCACAAATCAGCATAATTTTTGCCGCTGTTGCTGTAAAAGGAGAAATACTGGCTTTTAACTGAATCCCAACACCTTTTGAGCCATTGGCAAGTTGCGTCGTACCAACATCAAAATCCAACTTACTTTTTATATTGGTATTGCCTTGTGCTGACTCAATCTTGAGATCATGCAAACCTAATTTAATTGGGTTCTGGCCAGCTTCAGCAGGATCAATCCAATTTGCCTGTGCTATTTCTACACGTGAAACTTCATGCGTGATGGAAATGCCATCTTGCCCCGTAACATCACTTAATGTCTGATCACTCATTACTTGTAATGCGTATGATTGATTCGCGGCAAAGATACAAAGCGTTAATAAATTAAGTTTTATGATTTTTTTCATTTCAATATCCCTTTGAAATTAACTTAGCAACGGCTTGTAGTCGCACCAGAACAGTTATAACTAAAAATTTTAAGGTTACCGTCCATGTGCAAGTTGCCATGCACATTTACTCCCATAAAACCTTGTTCTTGTCCCTTATCAAATGTGGGTACTGTCTTTCCAGTTGCATAAGTATCATATGTTGTTTTATTGAAATAACCCGTGTCCCCAGACTCAACCGATAAACTTGCAAAGCCAAGATTACGGATTTTAAGCGGCTTATCGTCATAAAACTTAAGTAACATCGCCGTTTGACGATTTCCGTCACGATTGATAATGGTCGTCCCTTCTAAAGAAAATTTATCAATTTGCAACGTACCTTGTAATTGTTTAAATACCAGCCATTTTTGTTGGCCATTATTGTCTTTATGATTATTTGGAGAAATTGCTAAACGACATAACTCTAGTAGTGCGCAATCTTTATCTGCACGCATTTGGTAATAGGCTTCAGTCACAATGGCACGCCCTGTAGTAGGATCGACACCATTCGTTTTAGAAATATTTTTTAAAGATAAATCGTTTGCATATTGATGGTTTAAAGATAAAGTCCAGCTTAAATCCGCACCGCCTTGGCCTACTACATCGACAAGCTCTGTATTATCTAATCCAACTAGGCCCGCATTCGCCGAAAAAGATGCAACCATTAAGAACGGCATTAAGGTTTTTTTTCTCATAGTCGTATCCTATAGGCCTGTTGTTTTAATTTTTAAATGTTGAATCAAGACGCCATCAATAACTGCCGAACCTAAATTCACTGGCGCTGCAGTACCTGAACCCCTAAAAACTACACCTGTCGACTCTAGGGCCGTATTCGCTTTCAAGTAATTAGTTACCGGATCTCTTGTCACACTGCCAATTGAGATACTGCTGTGCGTTGCATTTGTTCCTTGGTAATTCACAATAGAAGAGCCTGTACCCGTAGTCACAATATTGGTGCCACATGATGCGACATTACATGTCGAGCCTTTATATTCTGTATTGGTGCCTTTTTCGACATCTGCATAATAGGTATATATCTGCTTATAAATCTCAGGTACGTTCGGTATACGTGTAACTTCTAGAATAATGTTTTTACCTTCAGAGCCTAAAATAAAAGGCTGGTACATATTTCCCAGTACTAAATTGATGTTAGGGCTATAGAGATACAAACCCTCGTTTGCATCAAAAATTGGAGCAAATGAACGGTCTAATGCAGGCGTCACTGCAGTTCCATCATTTGTGGCTTGCGTACCTATACGTAAGGCTTTTGCATTTAATAAATCTTTATTTGTAGTGGTATTGGCATAAACCAATTTAGAAGGATCGTCATTAGTATTTAATCGTAGTAAGGTTGCCATACCTAAAGTTTTGTTTTGTTGTGCGACATTAGATGCTTGTGTCTGGAACAAACGAACTTGCGAACCATTTAAACTCAAACCATTAGCGACAAGCTGCAAACGAATACGTTGATCTTTAAGTAAATCTGTATCATTGGCAGCATTTGCTGTGACCGGTGCACCTGTTATTGGGTCAACTTTATTACTTGAGTTCCAACTACGAGAAAATGCATCTAACCATAGCCCTAGCTTAATATTATTATCTACTTCACTTGCATCAACGCGTGCAAGGGGTGCTTCAATGCCTAAGTAACTAATATCGCTATTGGCATTCGAAGCTTGAAACTGTTTAATTGAATTGGCAGTACCCGCACGGAATAGCCAAGGGTTTGCCTCGCTACCCCAAGTAAAGCCTTTGTTGCTAAAACGACTATTAATATTTGCATCGGACTCAGATAATGCTAAGCCGTATATAAAAATGTCTGCCTTGGTTCTTTTCTTGGTCAAATCTTCAGTTGAAGTTGCATACTTAGTATAGTCTTCACCAACAGGGATAATACGTATAAAGCCAGTATCATATTTGGATGGATCAACTAAGCCTGCTTTATTGTAACTAGACGATGCAGAAACATCATTTGGCCCCTGAAAGACCATTTTGAAATTTTCAGGTAAAAGAGCAATACCCTCGCCCGTGGTTTCGGCAAGTGACGCATCAGATAAGTTTTCAAGAGCAAAGATAGATTGAACAGCAAACATGCTGACAGCAGCAGCTAAACAGCTCTGGCGGAAAAGCTTAGCATGGTTAAATTGAGTCATCGCGACCTTCCTTTTATCAGATGCTCGGCATCTCTCTTATATTTATTCCTTAGAACTGGCTTTAATTTTTGGTTCCATTTATTCCTTAAACGGATGTATGTGATATACCAGTCACTTAACTTTTTATTATGCTGAATAATTACTCAATTGCAAAAAAATCCCGCCTGAACGGTTCAATTTCCGATGAATGACCCACATAAAAAAAGCGAGCCAATGAAGCTCGCTTTTTTCAACATAAAATCAAAATTTATGCTTTCGGCAATGTTACGCCTGTTTGACCTTGGTACTTACCACCACGGTCTTTATACGATGTTTCACATACTTCATCAGATTCAAAAAATAGCATCTGAGCCACACCTTCACCCGCATAAATACGCGCAGGCAAGTTGGTTGTATTTGAGAATTCGAGGGTCACGTGACCTTCCCACTCAGGCTCAAGAGGCGTTACGTTTACAATGATACCGCAACGTGCGTAAGTCGATTTACCCAAACATACTGTTAAAACATTACGTGGAATACGGAAGTATTCAACTGTGCGCGCTAAAGCAAAGGAGTTCGGTGGAATGATACAAACGTCAGATTCAATATCAATAAAACTTTTATCATCAAAGTTTTTAGGATCAACAATCGCTGAATGAACATTGGTGAATACTTTAAACTCACGTGCACAACGAACATCATAACCATAGCTCGATACGCCATATGAAATAAGCTTTTCGCCATTTTCATCATAACGGACTTGGTTTTCTGCATACGGTTCAATCATGCCGTGTTTTTCGCTCATTTCGCGAATCCAACGATCAGACTTAATAGCCATTTATTTCAATCCAAAAACTTAAATCAATTATTGCGTGGTACTTTAACTGAAATCACAGTTAATGAAAATAAGCTTTGCCGAACTAAGCGGATTTAGTCATTTTCAAATCAATTTAGAGTTTTAAAATCGCAGAATAACTCAGTGGTATCGAAAAACTAACCAAGACTAGCGATGCTGTTCGTTGTAAATTGGCTTGATTGAGCCAACTAATTTTATTCGATGCCAAAACGGAACCAAGGAAGGTCCAAAAAAATGCAATAGGAACGATCAACAACAAAAAGATCAGCATGTGAGCTACATAATACTGCGCATTTTGCCAAGCCAATGCAGGAAAAATCGCAGATGCAAATAATAGTGCTTTAGGATTTAATAACGTCGCAACAAAGAGTTCGCGTGCACGAATGCCCTTTTGATTAAAATTTTCAGCAACAGTTGCTGTACGCCATAATCGCATAGCCAAAAATAGAATATAGCCAGCACTAAACAGTTTTAAAATGGTCGGCAGTAAAGGCAGATGTACGGAAATTTTACCAATGAGAAAACCCCATAGGCTAATCGAAATAAGATAACCAAAGGCTTCCGCTGGAATGAGTCGGAATGATTTACGTAGCCCAACTTGAATACCCGAAGATACGAGTAAGGTATTGGTTGGTCCTGGCGTTAACAAAATACTGATAACTAGACCAATAAAAAACCATGAAATCATACTTTGACCTCAAACTTAATCCGCGAAGATTAATTCAGTTGTTTCGTATTAGCAAAATAAAAAATAGAAATGCTTATAAAAAACTCCTTATTTAATTATAAATTCAGTAACTTAAATAGAAAAACAAAACCTTAGCTGAACAGTCATTCAGAGCACCTTACAATTCAAAGAAATATCTTGAACTTATATTTATAAAAGAAATTTCACATGATTCCATGTATACCCTACAGTTTTTACACGTAACAAAATATTATTAAAATAAACGATATAGCTCCATGCCATTCTTACGCATAACCATTATTTATTGGAGACTAAAAAATCAAAAAAAAATACTTTTCAAAAATAATTGATTAAGTTATGTTCAATTGAGTAGTGGAAATTAAAATTAAAACTCATCAAATCAATATTCAAAATTTATGTGTAAAAGGACGTTTCTATGAACCAATGGACAAAACTCACGTTACTCTCGGTTACTTTGGCGTGTATTACTGCTTGCTCAAATGATCAATCTACTTCAAAAAATACCACGGAAGGAAAAAGCGCAGAAACTGCTACATCTGACAAACTTCAAACCAAGTTCGTAACCATTGCAACTGGCGGAGCATCAGGACCTTACAATGTGATTGGGACGAGTCTTGCAGAAATTTATAACAAAACTTTTGGTGTAAATTCTAAGACTCAGACTACAGGTGCATCAGTCGAAAACTTAAACCTTCTCAAACAGAATAAAGTTGAAATGGCATTTGTTATGAGTGACAGCTTAACAGAAGCACTGAACGGAGCAGGAAGTTTCGCAAATGGTAAAGTTGAGAATGTCAGCCAAGTCGCAGCGCTTTATCCAAACTACGTACAAATCGTAACCTCTAAAAAATCAGGGATCAAAAATATCGAAGATTTGAAAGGTAAACGTATCGCTGTGGGTGCACAAAATTCAGGTGTAGAAGTAAATGCACGCACACTGTTGAATGGTTTTGGAATCACCTATAAAGATATTAAAGTTGATTATTTAGGCTATGCTGAAGCCGCTGATGCTTTAAAAGGTGGCAAGCTTGATGCAGCATTCCTGACTAGTGGCATTCCAAATTCATCACTCATGGAACTTCAACAAAGCTTTGATCTACAGTTAGTTTCAATCAATGCAGATAAAGTCAAAGAAATAGCTAAAGATCAAAGTTATTTCTTACCGATGATTATTCCAAAAGGCACATATGGCAATACTGCGGACATTCAAACTGCCGCAATTAAAAATGCATTAGTTGTTCGCACAGATATATCGGATGATGATGTCTACAAACTAACAAAAACTTTCTTTGACAGTTTGCCTCAATTGGCAACTTCACACCAAGCAGCAACAGAAATCACGCTTGAAGGTGCTCAACAAGGCCTTGTAGCGCCTCTACATCCAGGCGCGAAACGCTACTATGATGAAGTGGCTAAAAAATAATAAGCTTCAAAAAAATGCAGTTTATACTGCATTTTTTATATTGTTCTTCTTAATCTATGCTAGCTATCCAACACTGTATACGCAGGTTAGAGTTGAAACTGATATATGCAAAATTTCAACTGATCAATTTGATTTACAGTGGAAGCATTCAGTAGAAAAGACGGCTTGGTCTGAACAATATCAGCGTCAAAAGAATAAGTTTTTACTGCGCCACACCGATTTGATTTCATTTGGTGCAGGTACACCCTCAAATTATCCCATTGAGTTTCAAAAAAATGGTGTGATTAGAATGCGGGTCAATCAAAATATAGATGAAATCAACTGGGTGATTTCTAGAAATATGCAAGGCACGATCCTCGCTGACCAAAAAATTTGGTCTATTTTTCAAAGTTACCCAGACTATAGTTTGGTCAACATCTCGGTTCAATATCAACCCAAATGGAAGTCTTGGTGGATTGGAGAATGCCTATGAATTCCAAAGAAGATAAAGTTGTATTAGAACAACTCGATGAGAAACAACAACAAGCCATATTAGAAAAATTTGATCGGGAATCTGTTACTCGAATCAATATGAGCAAATCTGTTACCTACTTTGTTGCATTTGTAGCGATCTTTTATTCATTATTTCATTTATTTATTACGTTTAATCCTTTACCTGAGTTAATACAGCGTGCAGCCCATGTCGCTATTGGCCTAGCACTCATTTTCTTACTCTATCCAGCTCGTCAAGCAAGCTCCCGGCAGCATATTTCACTTCTCGATTGGTTCTTGGCTTTGCTTTCCATCTTCAGTTTTTTATATTTATGGAAAGAATATCAATCTATTATGACCACTCGAGGTGGTATTCCAAATACCTTAGATATCGCGTTTGCAATTATGAGTGTGGTATTAGTCATAGAAGCAACTCGCCGGGTCATGGGGTGGATGCTGCCCATTTTAAGTTTAATTTTCCTGACCTATACATTTATCAGTCACTTTGATTGGTTGCCAGATCGATTAATTACTCGCCCTTATACCATCAGCGACATTTTCGGACATATGTATTTAAAAACCGAAGGCTTATATTCTTCGGCAATTGGTGCATCCGTCACTTTTATTTTCTTATTTATCCTTTTTGGTGCTTTTCTTGCAAAATCAGGTATGGGGAAATTGTTCAATGATCTTGCCATGGCATTGGCGGGTCATAAACAAGGTGGTCCTGCCAAAGTTGCTGTAATTTCAAGTGGATTTATGGGCAGTATTAATGGAACTGCTGTTGCCAATGTTGTTGGCACAGGCTCATTTACCATTCCATTGATGAAAAAAATTGGTTATCACAAGAATTTTGCTGGTGCCGTTGAAGCCAGTGCATCCGTCGGTGGACAAATTTTGCCGCCAGTCATGGGTGCGAGTGCCTTCATTATGGCCGAAACAACTGGCGTGAGTTATGGCACGATTGCACTAGCCGCATTATTACCTGCCTTATTGTATTACCTTGGCGTCATGGCTCAAGTTCATTTCCGTGCGGGTAAAGATGATCTGAAAGGCGTACCTAAAGCTGATTTACCTAAAGTAAAAGAAGTTCTAAAAGAGCGTGGACATTTACTTATTCCAATTTTGGCACTGGTCTTTTTCTTATTTCAAAATATTCCTGTGAGCTATGCTGCTGTCTACACCATCGTCCTGACCATCTTTGTAGCAGCTTTAAGAAAATCAACACGAATGGGTGTAAAAGATATTTTAGATGCGCTCGTTGATGGAGCCAAACAATCATTATCTGTGATGGCTGCTTGTGCTGTCGTTGGTATTATTATCGGTGTAGTAAGTCTGACAAGTTTTGGTTCAGTAATGACTTCTTCAATTATGAGTTTAGGTGCAGGTAGTCTCTTTCTCACTTTATTTTTAACCATGATTGCATCGATGATTTTAGGCATGGGGCTTCCATCTATTCCGGCCTATATCATTACTGCCACCATGGCAGCACCAGCACTCGCAAACTTTGATATCCCTGTATTAGTCGCGCATATGTTTGTGTTCTATTTTGGTTTATTTGCAAACATCACCCCACCAGTTGCCCTTGCCGCCTTTGCGGGCGCAGGAATTGCAGGCGGTGATCCAATGCGCACTGGGTTTCAGGCCTTAAAACTATCTCTTGCTGGTTTTATTGTTCCATTTTTATTCGTTTATAACCCTGCCATGCTGATGATTGATACCACCAATGTTGCAGTCAATGCTCGAGAATTTGCCTTTCCTGCATGGACAACTATAGTGAGTATTACTGTCACTTCAGTGATAGGAATTCTCGCTTTAGGCTCCGCAGTTGAAGGTTATTTCAAGACTTATCTCAACTGGTTCTGGCGTATTTTTTTAGGTGTGGGTGCGCTGTGTATGATTATTCCAGAAACCATTACAGATATTGTAGGCATTATCATGGTCATCATCGCAATTACGGTGAATATTATCACTGCTAAACGTAAAGCAAACCCGTCTCTTTCCTCCTAAAAAACCAATTAAAAAGCCCGGTAATTACCGGGCTTTTTAATTTCTTAGACTAAGGCGTACCCTCATTTGATGGGTGGGTTTTAATGACTTCAAATAATATTTAAAATTATTTGTTCCTCTATATTTTTTCAATGCTAAGCCCCTTGTAACAGAGGACATTTGGCAAAAAATCTAAGACACAATGCGTTTGTACAGTTACTGCCGTTCAAAGAATTGATCCTAGCCAAAATAATAGAAATATCGTGAAAGCTATTTTGTAAAAACTAAGTACAAACGCGACATCCTTTGATATGCCTCAAGAATTTTATCCTTGGCATACGGCTTATAATCGCAGGAAAAATAAGAAATTGTGCAAATCGTTTTTTAGATGTGTAATTCATAGACATCGTTGAATGTCTAAAGTTCAGTACTCATAATTTTCAAACACTCCCAATACCACGTTATAAAAAATCTGGCACGAGGCCAGATTTTAATACGATCAACTTAAATTTCAGTTCACCCTTAGAAAATACGGTTTTTATCTTTTTCAGCCTGAGGTAATGCATCTGCAACTTTTTGTGCAATCGCCATGTAGCTTTCAGCAGCAGCATCACCTGCTATCACAGATGGTTTCCCTGCATCGGCATTTTCACGAATTTGTACATTCAGCGGTAAACGACCTAAGAGCGGAATGTCGTATTGGGCTGAAAGTTGGTCGCCACCACCTGTACCAAAGATTTGCTCTTCATGCCCACAGTTCGAACAAATATGGGTCGACATATTTTCAACCACACCCATCACTGGGATGTGTACACGGTTAAACAACTCAATGCCTTTGGTCGCATCCATTAATGCAACGTTCTGTGGTGTCGTCACAATCACAGCACCTGTCACTGGTATACGCTGTGCAAGCGTCAACTGAATATCACCTGTGCCTGGCGGCATATCAATGACCAATACATCCAGATCAGGCCACAACGTTTGGTTAAAGAGCTGCATTAACGCCCCTGTCGCTTTCGGCCCACGCCAAGCCACTGGCGTATTGTTATCCCCAGTTAAGTGACCAATTGAAAGCACAGCCATACCATATGCTTCAATAGGAACAAATTGCTCAGCTTCAATCATCGGCGTGCGGCCTGCATTGCCGAGCATCGTTGGAATACTTGGACCATAGATGTCTGCATCTAATACCCCAACCTTTAAACCCAGCTGTTGTAATGCGAGCGCCAAATTCACAGTGGTGGTCGATTTACCCACACCACCTTTACCAGATGACACCAAAATGACATTTTTAATGCGTGGATGTTTCGGTACATCACGCTGTTGTGGAGCCGCTTTTTGAATCGGTGGATTATTCGGATCAACTTCGGCAGGTGCTTCAGGTGTTTTCGCAGACGCATCCACAACTGGAGGTAACTGACTTTTTGCAGCTGAACTTTCAGCTTTTTCTTGGCTAGAACAAATTTCGCCTTCTGCATGATGATGACCACAACCACCTTCAGATTTATGCCCTGTTTTTTGTTGAATCACATGCATATTCAGCTCGTTAATGCCGCATTTTTCCAACGCATCTGCCAAATCATCATGGATTTTTTGTAGATCATCCGCCTCGGAAGGCATTGTATTTATGGTGATTTGAAGTATCTGCCCTTGCACATTGACCTGTGTAATACGATCCTTCAATGCATTGCTAGAATTCGGCAAGATATAATTTTGTAAAACCTGTTGGATTTCCTCCTCTTTCACCTCTTGTGACGGTGAAAACACAGATTTTAGGGAAGAAAGCCACGACATTGCTTTGTCTCCAAACAGGAACATCAGAAAAATAATATTGATAGTTTACCTGTTCGCGGGAGCGAGAGTAAGAGGGAGATGAATGACTTATCCCTATAAGCTTATAAAGTTGAGTAATTTAGTCAACTTTTCAGCAAGTTTCTAAAAATGCGCAATATATAACTGATCCTTGAAGAGATTCACGCCATTCAATCTAGCGTATTAAATCCTAAACTGTTTACATTTCAACCCTACATTTCCCAAATGAATTCAGCTTATATTTCAGCATATTCAAAAGATAATAATCCATTTGATGTGAAAATCATCATGTGGTGCTTCATTTTATAAGTTTAAGCTGGGGGAAGAAGATGTTTAAAAAAACTTTATTAGTCTTGATGTTCTTTGCCACAACATTACAGGCCGCAGTATCGACCGAAGCTATTCAAACACCAGATCGTCAAACTGTAGCAATTGGCGATCGACTTGAGGATATGCGTACACGCATGCAGGCATCACCAATCAAGATGGAATCTCATCCTCTCCAAATTAAAGGTCAGCCGACGACATTAGCAGTGGATTACACGTATGAAATTGCCAATATGCGATATGTGATTACCATAGTAAATGATCACGTGCATGAAATTAAAACTGAGAACCTCGATGGTCTCCGTCAATAATCATTTGAGATACACGTTTTACAAGTAAAAAAACCGTTCCAATGGAACGGTTTTTTTAAGGTTGATCAAAGTAATTTTTAGTTACGAATTAAGCCTGATCATCTTTTTTAAACTTATTAAAGGTATCAGTGGCTTTCTTTTTCAGTTCATCAAATTTTTCACTTGCTTGCACTTTAAGTTCGTCAAATTTCTCTACTGCGTCATGTTTAAGTTCTGCCGCTTTGACTTTGGCTTCATCTAATTTGTGACTGGCTTCAGTTTTGAGATGCTCAAATTTATCTTTAGCCTCATTACTTTGTTCAGCATGTTCATGCTTAGCATCATTTAAAGCTCTTTCTCCTTCGAGTTTTAACTCTTCAGCTTTATGCTTTGCACCATCGAGGGCTTTTTCACCTTCAAGCTGAGCTTCTTTGGCTTTGAGCTTTAGATCATCACCCAACTCTGACGCTTTATCTTTCAATTGATCAATTTTATTTTCAGTTGTCATCGTTCTCGCCTCTTCTCTGTTATTGTCTAACAATAGTTATAACGTGCTTTGACGGGATGACCTTAAAAATATGCATTTAGAAACAATTGAGCTACATGACGTTGCATTTACGCTTTTTGGCATAAGGTTAGGAGTTAAAATTGATCCGAGTTTAAATGTATTAAATCATTGAAAAATATAAAGGCTACTTTTATTGTATTGATATTCATCAATATAAATTAAGCAAAACGCATAACGGTAAAGCCCCTAATGATGCACTTTACCGCTGCATAAAAAGATTATTTGCTGACTGTGCTCATAAAACTGACCGCTGCAAATAACCAAATAAAGAGTACAAAGCTACGACCTTGATTGAAATGGGTAAGCTCTGTTCCATGTAAAATATTATGGCGCGTCATCGCAACTGTTGAACTGCTATCCATTTGATAAGCAGCCAATTCAGCAAAATAATGATTCAGTTCATTGGCAATTTTTGCTTTATGCCAAAGACTCTTAATTTCACTGCCTTTTAGACCGGGTACGATTTTATATACATCGACAAACTTGGTACCGCTCTGCTTTAAAAAGCCCGTTTGAATCAGTACATCCGTTAAAATGCCTTCTAACTGTGCATACAAGACAGGGATACAACCGGCATGGAAATTCAGCTTATACAGTTTAAAAGCTTCAAGTAGAACCAAACGACGTTGCGCTTTATTTTCACCAATCTCTAAGGCATCAAAGGCTTTCAACATTTCTGTCTGAAAAAACTCGGTGTTAATCGCATCGAGTAAATGGAACTGTTTTTGATCTTCATGTTGATGCAGCAATTGCCAAAAGTACAACAAGTTTAAGGCGTCATTTGCCACTTTCATTTCTACAGGTTTATCAAGCTCATCGGCCAATACATCGAAGTAAGGTTCAGTTGTAGCCAAATCACGTAAAGTCTGAATCAGTAATGCATGTTCATCTGCCGAAATCTGCTCAAGGTATTGTTGTGCTTCTTTGACAATGTGCTGACCGAGTTGTTTATTACGCTGTTGATTTTGCGGAATACGGGTCACAGGCTGGTCGTCATCATAATCGTCATCGTACATGGGCTTGTCACTCTTAAAGGCATCACAGATATGCCGTATTATCACTGTAATTAGCGCTGCAATATAGAAATATTTAGTTTTCAGAAGATTTCACTGATTCCCTTGTGCAAGTACTGGCTATCTCATGTAAAATTACAGCCCATTGCATACATACGAATGAGAGAGTTATATCCGTGCGTAATATTTTAGTCACTAACGCCCTACCATACGCCAATGGCCCGATCCATATGGGTCACTTACTTGGTTACATCCAGGCTGATATCTGGGTTCGTGCTATGCGTGCAATGGGTCATAACGTGACTTATGTATGTGCGGATGATGCTCACGGCACAGCGATTATGCTGCGCGCTGAAGCCAACGGCATTTCACCTGAACAGCAAATTGCCAATGTTCAAAAAGAACATGAGCGTGATTTTGCTGGCTTTAAAGTGGACTTTGACCACTACGACTCAACGAATAGTGCTGAAAACCAAGCACGTGCTTCAGAGATCTATCTGAAAAACCGTGATGGCGGCAATATTGCAGTACGTCCTGTAACACAGCTGTTCGACCCTGAAAAAGGCATGTTCCTGTCTGACCGTTTCATTAAAGGCACATGTCCGAAATGTAAAGCGGAAGACCAGTACGGCGACTCTTGCGAAGTATGCGGTACAACTTATAACGCCACTGAACTGCTGAACCCTAAATCGACATTGAGCGGTGCTGCACCTGTTGAAAAATCTTCAGATCACTACTTCTTCAAATTGCCTAACTTTGGTGAATACTTACAAAAATGGACACGTGACGAAGGTCGTTTGCCTGTGTCGATTGCCAACAAGTTAGATGAATGGTTTGAAGCAGGCTTGTCAGATTGGGATATTTCTCGTGACGCACCTTACTTCGGTTTTGAAATTCCTGATGCGCCAAACAAATACTTCTACGTTTGGGTAGATGCGCCAATTGGCTATATGTCTAGCTTTGAAAATTACATCAAAACCAAACGTCCTGATTTAAGCTTTGACGATTACTGGAAAAAAGATTCTAAAAATGAGGTGTATCACTTCATTGGTAAAGACATCGTTTACTTCCACGCATTGTTCTGGCCTGCAATGCTTGAAGGTGCAAACTACCGCACCCCAACAAGCTTATTCGTAAATGGTTTCTTGACTGTAAATGGTCAAAAAATGTCTAAATCTCGCGGTACGTTCATTAAAGCGGAAACATATTTAGAGCATTTAAACCCTGAATATTTACGTTATTACTTCGCGTCTAAACTTTCTGACAAAGTTGAAGATTCTGACTTGAACCTTGATGATTTCGTTCAGAAAGTAAACTCCGACCTTGTTGGTAAAGTCGTGAACATCGCAAGTCGTTGTGCGAAATTCATTAACACCAAGTTTGATAACAAACTTTCTGCAACATGTGCAGAGCCTGAATTGGTGCAAAGCTTTATTGATGCAGGTGCATCTATCGCTGCGCAATATGAAGCGCGTGAATTCTCTGCTGCAATTCGTGAAATCATGGCACTTGCAGACAAAGCCAACCAATACATCGATGAGAAAAAGCCTTGGGCGCTTGCGAAAATTGAAGGCGAAGAACAACAAGTTCATGACGTATGTTCTGTCGGCATTAACTTGTTCCGTCAATTGGCCGTTTACCTTGCGCCTGTACTTCCAACATTGGCAGATCAAGTTCAAGCATTCTTACAGTTAGATGCGTTTGACTTTGCTTCTCGTGAAATGATTCTTGTGGGTCATGAAATTGCATTGTTCCAACCACTCATGCAACGTGTTGACCCGAAAGCTGTGGCTGCAATGGTCGATGCATCTAAAGATTCTTTAGCTGCGCCTACTGAAGCACCTAAAGCTGAGAAGAAAAAAGAGAAGAAGACTGAGAAAAAGCCGGAACCTAAAGTCGGTGAAGCTGAAATTATTGGCATCGAAGACTTTATGAAAGTTGACCTTCGTGTCGCTGAAGTTTTAGAGGCTGCTCACGTTGAAGGTTCGGACAAGCTTCTTCAATTGACTTTAAATGTAGGCGAAGCTGAGCCACGTAATGTGTTTAGTGGTATTCGTGAGTTTTACCAACCAGAAGACTTAAAAGGCAAATTGGTGGTGATGGTTGCTAACCTTGCTCCACGTAAGATGCGTTTTGGTATTTCAAACGGTATGGTTTTAGCTGCGGGTAATGGCGAAGGTGTTTGGGTGATTTCACCTGAAACTGGTGCTAAACCGGGTGATAAAGTGTCTTAATTGTTAGATTAAGATGAAAGAAAGCCTCTACGAATGTAGGTAATGCCAGTCAGTTAAGCAAAAAAAGTTAAAATGCTGTAAAAAGAGCGTATGTAAATACGCTCTTTTTTTATGAATTTATCTCAGAATCTAGATTTAACATTAAAACAAACCCTACCTTCACTTT
>NZ_VPDH01000076.1:0-15618 GCF_013417785.1 Acinetobacter sp. YH12227
AATGGTCAGGCTATCATCGGCGAAGTTTGGTTGAAACTAAGATGCATTGCATCAAATTATTAGGAGATAAACTCAGTGCAAGGAGTTTTGATAGCCAAGTGAATGAGATCCATGCACGTGTAGCAGTCCTTAACAGATTTACGGAATTAGGTCGACCACTTACCCAAGTTACGCCTTAAATTTGGCTCAATTAGGGGCGCTTTGCATTTCAAATCTTTGTGCAACAAAGCCACTTCAAAGTAGAAATGTCTGGTCTGGATTGTTGCCACTCTAATTTGAGTTTAAAAAAGCTAGCAAATCTGCTAGCTTTTTAAGATGATTATTCTATTTTTTAGAATTTAATAAACCAAAGAAGTTCTCTCCATCGTTCTCTAAGTCTTCAAAAAACTTATAAAACGATTGGGCAATAGCCTTATTTTTGACAATAATACCCACAGGCACTGTTGTTAAAATATTTGTGGATGAATCACTAACGTGAATAATCAAAACACAAAAAGAGTCTTTCATAACCAAAAGCTCAAAATTACCGTCAAAAACTACACTACTTTCCTTAAACGTTAGAAAGTGCTTGGCTCCTGCCTCAGCTGTGATTAGTTTTTTATAACTTGCGATTGATTGTTTATCATTTCTGTATGCCACTGGTAAGAAGCATTTAAAGTTTTTGGTAATTGTGGTTGTCGATAAACGATCAATAAAATCACTAAATCTATCTGACTTACCCCAAAATTCATCTGATGGAGCTAACCAATACAGCTGTTTATCATCATTATTCTGGTCTTGATATTGTTTGATTGTTTTGAAAAACAGGTCTGAATTTTCCTTAGAATATATTGGCCCGATAAAGTATTCATTGGATTTGTGTTCTAGCTTAAATAAGCGATCTAAATTAAGCTTATTCTCGCTAAAAATAGATTCAACTGAAAAAGTATCCTCCATATCTAATTCATGGAGTACCTTTAGAATATCCTCAATATTTTGTGGCTTCTTAGCTGATCTAAGAGCAGCGTAAAGAGAATCTTCGATTTTGTTAAGATTTTCCATGTGATTAAAATCACTAATCTCTGTAGGTGTATAATTCTCATCAAGCGTCAATGGTAATGTAAAACGACGAGAATGGTCTCGCAATTTTTCCACTTGGCTCATTTTATACAGTTGCAGCTTCTTTTCATCCACTGATGGATTCAACTTAACTAATCCTTGGCTGAAATAAAATCGAAAATTTTTCTGAAACTCCTTACTAACCAAAGACTCACCATTTGAAAGGTATTGGTTAGAAGCATCTAATTTAATTGAATTTGCCCCATTGTCAGATGCGTTGGGATTAACTGGCTCAGGATTCAAGCCAATCATCTCAAAACTCATCTTTTGAATATTGTCCTCAATCTTATTTACATAAGGAATTGCACAAACATCCGAGAATGCTTTCTCAAGTCGCTGAGTCAGAGCAAATCGATCATCTTCAAGATGTTTTATCTGCATTTGTTTTAATAATTTAGTTAATAGCACATCTGTTTCATGATTAGATAACCCTAAGAACCGCGCTATTTTTTCAGCAGAAAGTGGTGCAATTACCAATAGGCGCAATACCATAGAATCAATAAAATCTAAGGTATCTGTTGTGGTATAGCTAAATGCCACATTGAATAGTTGTGATGGCAATGTAACATCTACGTCATGATAGCTTCTTAGTGAATTTTCCATGAGTTATACCCCTGCCTTTCTATATTTTTTTGATCTATTTTTATTAATGTGCGGATTGTTTTGTACTATTTTGACAATGGCGCGTTTTGAAATATATCGATATTCTAAAGTCTGATTTTCACGGCACTTGATGTAATTTAATACGCGTCCTAAAGGTAAGTTACTGTTGACTCCTTGCCACATTTCTGACGCACCAAAGATTACAAGACGATCCATTGCGCGAGATAAAGCCACGTTCACACGATTTGGTGACTTCAAAAATGCAGGAAACTTAGTTGGATCATTTCGCGTAACTGAGAGAATGATGATCTTATTCTGTTTACCTTGATAACTATCCACCGTATCAATACGCACAATTGATCTCAATGCATCTGACACTTCACACAAAGAGAAGGCTTTTCTTAACCGGTTTTTTTGCTCAGCATAGGTACAAATTACACCAATAGCAGGCTCTTTAAGGGAATCAGGCTCTGGCACTAATTTATTTAACAAGAGTTTGTCTTGGTCAATCCGCTGAAGAAAATCGATAATTTCATTAATTTCATGTGGGTTATAAATACTACTACCTTTCTCCATTTTGAAATGCTCAGCATTCCCAGTATCCACCCAAGTAACTGTTGAATTCAATTCTATTACGATGTCGGATGCATAGTTATCAGGCACAATCCGCTTTAACTTAATTTCTTTCAGCTCTTCATCACTTAAACCACGAGAATCGACAACTTCAGTTTCAAGTTTTCCTTCATAAAAACAGTCTGAAACTAATTCGCCGATGCTCGGACTCATTCGGTACTGTGACAAGAGTTCTGAACTAGCCTTTAGTCCATAATGTGAATTAAAGATACGGCCAAAGTCGCTTTGTAATTTATCTTCCAAATCATCATCTGATATCTTAAGTTGCTTAGCTAAAGCCTTTATATGATCGCTCGAATATAGTGGAGGAAGTTGGTCTTGATCCCCAACTAATAAAATACGTGCACCTGACTGCATTGCAATTGCCAATTCTGAAGCGATTGAACGTGCTGCTTCATCAATAATCACCCAATCAAATACGTGATTGGCGATTCCAATACTTTGTTGGCCAACACCAACGCATGTGCCACAGACTAATTGCCTTGTTTTGACCAGAAAACTTTCATAATTAGCATTTTGGCTTTCAATTAATGGTTCATAATCTAGGGCAATATTGATCAAGGCTTTCGCTTTAAGTCCTTCCTCATTAGATACCCCGTAGTATTGATTAAGTGCTGCGAACGTAATCATGTCGATCTTATTTAACTGGTTTAATACTGTTATCTCTTTATCATTGATACAGTCTTCCAGTTGATCCCAAAAGTCTTGATTTCCGTCAAACATGCTCTTCAGCTTATGCATTGCTGATTTGAAAGCCTGGGTATACTCTTCTAATGAGAAACTAAACTTTTGATCAAGATCATCTTGGTCGATTGACTGATACGCAGATTTAAGACTATTTAAAATAGTGACTCTGATTTCATAAAGATCGCTCAAGTATTCAGCTTCAAGTGATAAATCTTTTGCAAGCTCAAGCACTCTTTCTTTAATATTAGACTTAAACAGCTCTATCTGGCTCGTAATAATTGAGCCTGTATAGACATCTTTTAATTCAGGAGACACAGCACTCTCTTTATTGCTTATTCGAGCAATACTTAATGGTGTGTCATACTCTGTGCATAGCTGACGTATACGCTCAACACTTGTATTTACAGCTTCGTGCGACTGACTAACAATTAAGATGTTAGATACATTTTGTTTATCATAGAGATAGTGAGCCAGTATAGAGATAAATTCAGTTTTGCCGGTTCCTGGTGGTCCCTTTAATAGTGATACAGGTCCATACTTAAGCACATTACGGAACGCTTTACGTTGTAATGGATTGAGGGCTTTAACCAATTCCCCATTTTTGTATTTGTTATAGTGATCTAGATCTTCATCAGGCACTTCAATCTCATAATCTTTTGCTTCAATCACTAATGATGGTTCAAAGTAATCTACGAGATTTTCAATGACAGCCTTATTACTCAGAATATTTGTCAGAGCATCTGCACGTTTCCGATTAGATGACTTATCTGCCTTGCTTTGTAGAAACAGTGTTGCTTCTTCAGGAACTT
This sequence comes from Acinetobacter sp. YH12227, assembly GCF_013417785.1. Lineage (NCBI taxonomy): Bacteria > Pseudomonadati > Pseudomonadota > Gammaproteobacteria > Moraxellales > Moraxellaceae > Acinetobacter > Acinetobacter sp. YH12227. The sequence continues at coordinate 3,831 of NZ_VPDH01000076.1, forward strand.
CATTTGTTTTTTTACAAAAATCGATCCACAATTCTCCGACTTTTGATTGCGCAATATTCACCGTACCTATGCAGAAAGTGTAATCACCTCCCGCCCCAGTTTCTTTAGTGCACATTACATCGACTTTATCGGTCTTTGAAAATTTAGCTGAAACATCTTCTGCAGAGTCATAGTATGCAATAGCACTCTTTGAATCTTTAAAATGTTTGCTCGAAACTATCTTTAACGGCTCAGACAGAGTGATTGTAGGATGTGCATGACGCTCAGTCGCCATGACTTTTTTCCACAACTCTTTCGTTTCAATATCAATTAAGTGGCTATGTGTAGGCAGATGACTCATTGGCTGTGCCATAAGCTCATCAGTAGCTATAACATCGCCTATCTCTTCTTGTAATGCTTTTTGTTCACGCAGAGCCCGTAATGTTTCCTCTTTCTCTTGAGTCCTTTTGAGCTGTGCTTGCTTAAACTGTTCAATAGCATCCTTAAAGTTTTGATCTTTTGCTAAGAAGTCATTTAACTCTACAATGTTGTCACGCTTACTCATCCCAGATATCGGGTGGACTTCAATGCTAACATCAATAGTCAGATCTGCATCCCTACTAGCCTTCCACCACAGGTCTTGTTTTTTGACAAAATCAAGGAAACTTAATTGATTTTCATGGGGCTTATAAAACCCTTTTAACATGCCATTGATTCCGCTAAGTGTAAATCGAAAATCCCCCTCACTTGCTGCCTCAAGTTGGATATAAACTTTGCCGTTTTCGGGATAAATCGTAAAGGGCGTCTCAACCTTACTTGTATAAATACTAATCTGAGGAGCTTCTTTTACAATAGCACCCTTACATTCAAATGCCTCTATAAAGCGAGAATTATCAATATAGCGTACACTTGGATCTTCCATTCCTTCTATGCTCAAGGCTGTATTTAGCCAGGATAAAGTAGGATCCATTGAAGCCACATCATCCACAGCCAAGTCTATATCGTATAGATCTGCGATTAATTTCAATGCAGTAAAGTTGTCACACTGAATGACTGTTGGATCTTCAATATCAGATGGGAAATAAGCATTAGAAGAATCAGGTTGTGGTACTTCAGGATGGAAGCAATCATTAAAACTAACTTTCAAGTTTGTTTTATCTACTAGAATCTTTTCATCATCCAAGTTTCCATGTTGAAAGCCATGCTCATGAAATTTTTTCAGAGAATGCAATAACTGAAGTGAAAGTTCATTTTTTTCATCCTCAGTTAAGCCCTCAATAACCGTTGACCAAGCTTCACCCTTTACCATTTCAGTTACTAGATACACACATGCTGTGCTAGTTGATAAACCAAAATCAATAATCTTAGGAAGGTATGGCAAATTGAGAGCCTGCGTCATTTTAAGTTCTTCAAAGAATCGCTTAAAACAACTCTTTTGATAAGTTGTCATTGCAGATGCAACTTTACCCATCCATGTTTTGACTAACATGTTGCCTGATGCATAGAGTGTAAAATTTTGGTTAGCATCAATAGGCGCGCCAAATATCGGGTAACTGATATAGGTATTTGTCTGATTTAAATATGGATTCAGTACATCTGCATCAAGTTCATAACTAACTTGTTCAGCAGGTTTTTGAGCTAAGAAATCTTGGAATACTGCACATGCATTATCATATTTCCCTGTCAAAGCTCGTGTTAAAATACGCTCTAACCAGTGGTTCTGATCTCGCTCCTCAAGACTAAATTTTTTCAATGAACGTGGGCTCAGTCGAGCATTCTTCCAAATATGAAGGATTAACTGCCCTAACCAATACACATCCTTTTGTGCAGCTGTCAGCGCAAGATTCGGAAGATGAGCTGTTGTATTCAAAAATGGGAGTTCGTTAGCCAGTTCAGGGTCAATTTTCGAGGGCTGTGTTTGATCATTTGCTGCCGAAAAATTGGATAGCAATATCTCCTTTTTATAAGAGATCCACACACTATGATCACCCACATCACCATGAGTAATTCCCATTTGATGTAGGTGATTAAATTTACCAAGCAAAATCTGGAATAAATCCAATTTCTCAGATTCAGACATTTTCTCAGCATAAGCGCCGATGAATTCGTTGACTCGATAGCTGTTCTCAGGCAACTCATACAACTCATTATATTTTGATGTCATGTCATCAAGACTTGGGTTTGTAATCGGGTGCAAACAACTTTGATAAAGATCAGGCTTTTCTGTTTTAATTTTTTGGAAAACCCGGCGCTCATTGCAGATCAAGTTGAATCGATGTTGAGGCTGACTCATTCTTGAGTTACTCAACTTGAATTCATTAAAATCCCAACAACGCATTAAAGATTTTTCACCAACGATGGTCAATGAATGCGCTTTATACTCGCTATAAATCTTTTTAGGATGCGGTAAGATCAAGTCACCTCGTTCATGATTATTAATAATCAAAGAGCGTGGTTGAATTTGGTCAGGCGCAAAAATTTCATCAATAATGGCGTGATATTCTTTTTTAATATCATATATGCGACCATCACGTTCCAGATGCTTGCGGAACATATTATTAAAATTCTTCTGTTGAGCTAATTGTATAAACTCATCTATCGAAAGAATGTGCTCTAAATCTTCTGGAGGCAGGCGCGAATAATCTGCTTTACCACACATGACAACAAAGTGAGAAACACTTTGGTAATGAAATGTAATGCCCTTAGCTTTCTTTTCTGAAACTTTATCCTTTAGTTTATTAACTATAATTTGCATTTTTTTTACATTTTTAGCTACAGGGCATGAATCTTGCTCTTTATTACCTACGTACCATTTTCCTGCAACTTTTGTAATTTCCTTACCGTTCCAGTCCTTGAATTCAATGACCAAAATGTTTGCATGAGTAATAATTAGGAGATCATATTCAAATTTCTCAGAACTACCTTTCGCTACTGCTTTTTTTCCATTTTTATGCATAAATTCAAAACCAGCATATGCTCGCCAGTTTTTAGTTTTTTCGCCACGATCAAAGACCTTTTTAATCTTATCAATTGCTTTGAGTTCGTGCTCGTATATACCTGTCTCTGGATATGTAACTTTCATATTAAAAGATTCTTTATTTAAAATGTCTTGCTTTTGCACATACAACAAATAAGCGTCAAAAATGATGCTAAATTTTTATTAACATAAAGTAATGCTATATGTACGGTGTCTTTTAGAAAAAATACTTAGCGTAAGAATTTAGTTTTTTCAGGTTGATGGTTAGTTTGGCCAAATAAGCCCTCCGAAGGTTTTTTATATTCAGTTTAGGATTGTATTTAAAATAAAGTCTGCCAAATATTTTGGTGTAAAACCTGAGTCTTCTAGCACGATCATCATTTAGATGATCTAACTCAATCATTCGTTTAAGCAAAACGTATTTCACTTAACGGTTCATAATGTGACTTATATTACATTTAATTTTTGAGTATTCAAAATTATTTTATTGAATTATAAGAAAAAAACTTAAGGAATTCCTTAAAATTTGATGACAATGGTCATATCTCTAATCACTAAAAAGACCAAAAATAGATATCTACCCATATCTCTCGGACAAATTAACTCTATTTTATAAAAGTATCAATAAATTCATTAGGTTCATGAACCAAAAATTTATAATTATTTTTTTATTTATATAAGTTATTGAAAATAATAAATAAAATTATTAAAAGTTTTATTAACTAGACTTCAGGTGAACATAAGTTAAAGTTCGAATTAAAATGAATAGGGTAGTCGCAATTTCCAAAAAATGACAGCTCATGTGTCGTTTAGATACTAACAATTTGTTTATTATAACAAATCTTAAGCATGTTAGCTGTCGTCATTCTTTGATACGGTCTACGTACTACCGTACAATCATCAGCTATATTCATGGTGTTACTTTGCATAATTTACATTTTCTGCATTCAAACCAATCAATCCAAAATTACGTGCACGTTCGAGACACATAAGCTGTCATTGACGACACATGTAATGTCACTGGTTGCGTTCGTGCGTCTATTTCCGTTGAACTATGCTATACCTTGAATAGCCAGCTACTCGGTTCACTGAAATACTGACCGACACGTTAGATTTCAGTTTTAAATCAAAATAGCGATCAATCGTCACAATTAGATGTTTTACATAATCAAAAACTACATATGTTAAATCCTTTAAATCATTGTTCTGGTGTGCAACTTCAATAAATTCTGAAAACAACGCTACACCTGTTTCGTTGGCCAGATTCGCTAACTGATTATCCAATCCGGCAATTGCCGTTAATTCTGATGCAATCACCACTTTATGCATTGCTGTTTCCGCTTCAATGCCTTTGTACTCAATCCCCTTGTATATATAGACATCGTTTTCTCGTTTGCCTTGGTTCCAAGGGTTATCCGTACCATCCAGTCTAGGCATGCTGTACGGTCGTTTTAGTTTTGCTGGAGGTGTTTGTTTAGCGGTGACTTCATAAAGGTTAAATACGCAATCTGTGTAGCGTTTAAGGCTATGGTATGTCAAAGCTTGCTGTTTGGCGGTCAACTCCCGTGGTGATACATGATTCACCAAGGTTTTGAACATTTCTAATGATTCTGGTGTGAACGATCCATCTTTTTTTGCATTGTCCATCAGGTCTTTTTTAGCCCATTTATGCTTTAGTTTTTCCGCTTCAGCATCAGATATTTTCTCTCCCCGATACACGTATCCACGCGCTGCGTTTGAATACTCAAAATCTGCTCGTTTTACTGCCTTGTAGACCATTGTTTTTGTCATTTGTTTTGCACCAGTTTTTCCCATAGTTGTGGCGACCGCTTGAGGGCTTAACACGTACCCATTCTTTTTCGCTTCGGTCGTAACACCAAAACTCGTACCCTAAACAACAACGTTTATTCACGACATAGCGGTAGGTGTTGCAGATCGTAAGCATATTCTCAGTGGCGTTAACTTCCCAAGGTTTAAACGCAATAAGCTCTGTTATTGCTTCCCTGTAAAGTCGTGTTGCTTTGGGATTATTGAATAAGATCCGTTCTTTTTTTGAGGTCTTAGTGATTGCATTCATTTCGTCCACGACCTCACTAATGCTTTTAGCCAATCATCCATCAAATCAACTAAAATTGCCCGTTCTCTGCCTGTTGGATATGCGCTTAACTTCATATTCCAACTATTTGCCGACTCTTCTGTGCCGTGCACCAAAAACCCATTTTGTTGATCATTTTCAGCCAGCTTATCCGTCACCCAACATTCAAACAGTCTGGCAAAGATTTCTGTTGGCTGTGACCAATACATTGACCGTGATTGATCTAGGTGCATGGCGTTATTCATAAAGCCCGTACCGCCTTGTCTTTCTTCGTAATCAAGGTATTTGGTTGACTTAAAAGTAAGATAATTAACCAGCTTGATAAACTTATCTGCAGTCTGGCCATCTTTAAGATGTTTGTATGCTGACTCTTGATGATTCTGTACTGAGTAACGCCCTTTACTGGTGTAAAGAAAGTATTCGCTAAAAAAGTTATTATTGAGTCCGTTTCGTTTTGCCAAAACACAATCAAATCCGTGCGCGAACTCATGGGCTAGTGCTCCAACACCTTGCGTCTTGGTCAAATGAATAAGCATATTACCTGGTTCAAAGTGAGCTGCTGCGCTATCAACGCCTGTGCCACGCGAACCGAATGCTATTCCTAGCTTACCGCCTAAAGATGCGAACGTAACGGGTAGACCTAGAAGTTCGACAAGATCCATTAGTGAGTCATACGTGCAATTCAGAAACCATGCACGTTCCTTTTGATTTACCCAATTGCCGAACTCGACTCCAGAAAATTTGAAATAGTCCATAAGCAACTGGCTATCGATGTTTTCACCCTTTCGATGGTCCTTACCCTCGCGCACTTCAACTCTGTCGTAGCGCGGTCTTTTGGGTGGTTTTGCGCGTCCTTTTTTGGGTTCTATGACTCGTTCATCTAAAATTGGCTGAAAAAATGTTTTTACTTTTTCTAGTGCTGCATTGAATGTGTCGTATTCCGTCCAATCATCTAGTGTTTGAAACCGCTTTGCTGAAATGGATTTAACGGCATACCACTTATGTTGACCAGTCTCAGTGTTTAATAATTTTTTGGCACCATAATTATCCGTATCAAGTACACGATCGTCTGGCCATCCTAAAGGGATTAAGTTTTTTAAGCGTAAACGTGTGTCTGAACTAAATGATAGTGGGTGTTTAACTCTGCGATTGGTATGTCGTCCAGCTGAGTAGCGTTCTAAAATATCTTTTTCACTTCGTCCAGCACCAAACTTAACGGTCATGTACGCATTAAAGTCGTCTGTCAGTTGTTCTAAACGTTCGTAGTGTGAGCTTTCATATTTGTTTTTTAAGAAGTGTAGCGTAGCAATGTAGGCATCATCCCATTGCTTTTGACCTATGCTAAACCAACCGCCCCCTAAAGGCTTGTTGGTTAAGTTTGCATAGACCAAAGAAAATAATAGTGCATGTTTTACAGGTTTATGGCCAGATTGGGCATCAGCTCTAAAATCAGGCTTTTGCCAATATTCCTTTTTAGTCACTAGGCTGTCAGACTTAATTCCATTCATGTTGCCTGAGAAGTCTGGTGATGGGTTGTCTTTACGTGCACCAGCAAACTTTTTACCTACATCCGTAATAGGACCATCTTTTTTTTCATTACTATTTATTTCTTCAGTCATAGCTAAACCACATAATTGTTAGTTGCGTATATCGTCCAAGATCTCTGACAGATCAAACAGATTAATATCTTTGAGTTTCGCTTCAGCATTGATGCGCTCAAGTAATTTCATAAAGCCAACAAAAATAATGTGTGGTATTGGTCTATTGTTGATATGCACGGGTGTTGACCAAGTGCGTACACGCGTTTCGCATATTTCAAGCCCTTGTTCTTCAAAAAGCTTGATCAATGTCGGGATGTCTTTGTCTAGTTGAGTAAGGGCTAATAACGACCGAAATACATCATTTAAGCTAATAGAGTGGTGATGATGGTTCGGATTGTGCTGTTTTCTATTGTCGCCCTGTTGTTGATTAAAGTAATGATGGTTTTCGCGGTTTTGAGATGGTCTGTTTAAATATTTCATTTGTTATTAAGCTCCAAAAAGATAGCTGTAAATCAGGTACAAAATAAAAGTTATTGTTAATCCCGACACCAATAGAGAATTGATCGGGTAATTTTCTAAGTTAAAAGGTTTTCTGTGATAGCTCACTCCCCAATCTGAAACAGATCCTCGCTCTACGGCACTGTAAAAGTTAGTTTGTGAGGCGTTTAAACGGTTGTTGTCTACTGATATGAATTCCAGTTTGCACAGCAATTCGTCACTCAGGTAGTTAAAGAAAGTCGTTGGTGCACCATTTGATAGGATGTGTATAAAACCGACCTGTTTTTGGGTATAACCCATTCGCTCATACGCTTTTTGAAATTCGTGCGTTAAAGTCGCACTAAACTTATCCCCCTTATTTTTGGCAATCAGTTCAATTGGTGGCTCAGCTCCAGCCTGAATAAGCTTGGTGAATTTAGGACTACCACAACCCCAATTTTGAGAGATCCAAACACCGCGTTTTGTGTCGTGAATCAAACCATCAACAATGACCACGGCTGCATCACCGATGTCGCCGTTTTCTTTTTCTGTAAATTCGGTGTTATCAACGTCTTTTCTGAATTCTTCAGGCATTGGCCTTAAAACTTCTAAAAGATTGGTACTGTCACTTTGTACATGACCAGTAGCCAAAATCATCGACTCAATTTTTTTTAGGGCATGTTCAGGTACTATCAATACTGAATGTACACGCTGGTCATACGCATCAGATTGAATGTCTTGAGCTTCGGTATTCTTTTCAATAGTGCTTAATTCCATATTATTTCTCTGCCTGGGCTTTCTGGTATTCAACTGCAGTCTTCATTGAATATTCGGTATCATCTTCGTGCTCTGTACCAACCATGCTTTGCTGACCTTGGTATATACCTTTAACAGCATTGACGAATGCGTTATGCGCCGTAGCGTTGTAATACGTTAAGTTTCCAGCACTGGTCGAATCATTGAATGTCAAAGTATTAGGAACATGCCAAACTGCTGAATAAGCCTTGCCATCGATAACAACAATAGGTTCAAACTCGACCGCTTCACGGTGCTTGGTTTCATTCCATGGTGTATAGAAAACAGTATTGTTTTTGAGGTTGTAGACCTTGAATACGATCTGGCCAAGATTCCGTATTTTGGCCTCTTTGTTGTATGCCTCTAAAACCTTGTCTTTTTGGAAGTCTGTAATTTCAAGCTCAGGGTTCTTCGTAATCACCAGTGTTTCATCAGTCGTTTTAATCTCAGATGGAACGTAGATTTTTGAACCTTTAGGGAAACGTCCTGATTTCTCCAATGCGGATCTAAACTTGTTATTTGCATCCAAGAAGTTGCCAAACTCACTACTGAAGTAGCTGTAAAAATTTGATGCACTGGTGAACATGCCAAACTGATTCACCCGAACAATTTGCTCAGATACAGTGGATGCTAAACTTGCATATGGTTTGCCCGACACATCAATTTCGCGCCATTTGTAGTTACGTACACCTACTTCTTTGTCGCATGCATCATTAAACATAGATGTAGAAACAATATCGCCGTCCAAGCGCTTCACATAAGCAACCGGGTAACTGCGGATAGGTGCCATACGAACAGCTTTGTTTGAATTGGTGTAAAAGCCAGATGACGAAATGATATTTTGTTCAGATGATTTAATTTGATAACTTCGTAATGTATTTAGCTGTCGATCAAAGCTATCAATTTCAGATTCATATAAAACATCACCCTCAACAGATGTTGCGATTGAATAAGGGGCATACATCACATCGCCCTGAACTTTATCCATGATCTGCTCAGCTTCAATACGATATAACGGCTGTGAGAACATGCCATTTGATGCCAAAGCTGGTAGATCTCCCCCTACACCAAAATTACACGCTACTTTGTGGTTGGTGGTAGAAAGGCTTGATTGAGGTAATTTGTAGTTAGATGGATTGTAAGTGGTAACACGTTCATCATATTTGCGAACTTGTTCCTCAACTTTCTTTTCAATGGGATCTATTTGTTCTTCTTGAGATGCAGTATCAGTATTTGAAGGCTCTAACTTATCACAACCAAATAGTAAAACTGACAATATCGCTATGGTAAGGGTTTTCTTATTCACTACTTAATGACCTAACTTAAAACTACTAATACCCCACATTATAATTAAAAATAAGTATTAATGAAGTGGTATTTAATAGTTTAAGGACTTTTAAGCGAAAAACCCAATATCATTAATTAGTTTTAACGAACATTCTTTTAATGCAACTTCATAACCGCCGTTAATATTAAATGTAAAAGCAAATGGTAGCATTTTATCAATCGCAAATATCTTCTCTAATAAGTCGTTGTTTTCTGCAGATGGCTTATCCTTTAAGGCATATTGCATGGAAAACTTAGCATTTATACCCGTGCTTTTATATACAGCATTTATTTGTTCTTTAAGGCTTTTTTCCACTTCTTGCACAGTATTGAAAATAAAATTCTGATTAACAGTGAATTTATCAGTTTTCAAAGATCCAAAGGTCCACGCCAGACTCTCCGAAACCACATACCCTAGAACAGTCTGCAATTCTTCATCTTCAAATTTGTGATAATGAACGTATGATTTAGTTTTACCGTTAAAATATAAAATAGAAATGGAGAACAACACCTCTTTGTGAGCATATTTAAAAGGTACTTTAACAAGACTATAAAAGTTTAAGAGCTCAACGTTGGAGGCTTTAGACATATTTTTTAAAAAAATTTTAAAGACATTAAAGTGATTATACTAAAAATATCAAAGAAATGTTAAAGGGTTTTAAAATGGATACAGTTGTTCTAAAAAATAGTTTAATTGCTAGTTTAGTTTTTGTATGTGTGTTCCTGGTGTTCCAAAACATCGACCATAGAGTTTCTGAACGTATACAGCTTGAGTCAACCAGTGCAGCATTCGAGTCGCTTGATAAAGACTTTTCTGCGATCAAAAGAAATGTGGATACTGAATTCAATAAGCTCCCGAAGTACGTGAAGCCAAGCAAAGAGCAATCGATCAATGATGCATTGGAATTCATTAAATTCTCGAAACAGACCTTTACTGACACAATGGCCCAAAATGAAGAACTTTTAGCAGAAGTTAAGGGTTTTGAGAAAAAGGCAAATGATGTTTTAGAAAAATAATAGTTATTTTAAAAAGAAAAATGGGAAGCTATAAGCCTCCCATTCTTTTAATGTCGTAAGAAACATTTAAATTTTGTTCTTAAAAGTATTATAGTAAAACTAATAATTTATGCAAATACTTTTAACAGAAATATCTAAAAGGTCTTTAACACTCAACGAATCCGAATAACTTAGACAGTGTGAATAAATTGTTAAAGTAGTCGAGTGTATATGTAAAACATTGGTATACCCATTAGAGATATGCGAATTATTATATATGTAAAACCTAACATACTTTTTAGTCGTATCTTGCGTAAAACTTACCAGATAATCTTTTGTGTTTTCATTTATGTTATCTTCGTATTGCTCTGTTATGCTCAGGATCTCTTTGCTGTTCAGCCAATAACTGCCTGTTTTATCTTGTTTAATCTGTTCCAAAATCAAATTATTTAATGACTGGTACTCTTTCGTTATTGCTTTGGCATATCGTTTTGATGACTGATGTTCTTTCCAGTCAATTTTTGCTTTCTTAAACAGTTTGAAAGCTGTAACCGCGCACAATATAGCTGAGATGGTACATAATATTATTCTACTACTATCACCTATAATGCCAATCATTCCTAAATGCACATCTTTTGAGAATAAACCGTTCAAAGATAGGTATACGCCAAAGATACAAAAACTTAACGCAAAAACCACAACTAAAATTAAAGTTGCTCTAATTAAAAGCTCATTAAAAGTAATTTTTCTTAAACTTTTGGTATAAAGCTTAATCTTATCTTTTTCAGATTTTAACATTTTAGCCAAGAACTTATGTTCTCTTTTTCCTCTGCTAAAAGGTGGTGTTACAGCATCTTTAAAAGTCATGTATAATCAAAAGTATTTTAACGTTCCATTAAATATACACTACACCTGGGCCTATTTAAAATGAAACATTATAGAATTATCGCTATTTTAATACCTTTAATATTTTCAGGTTGTGCAGCAAGCCACTCAGACAAAGAGCTTGTTGACTCTTATTACAATGACCAACAAAAAACAATAGAAAGCGATGTAGATCAACTCGTTAATTCCTACTCCGCTAAAGTCGTTACTCAGTACTACCCTGAACCATACTTCAATCCAACCAAGCCAATACCGCATTATTACGCTTTAAAGCTTGATGAAATGGGTATCCCTTACCCAAAAGAGCTTGTATACGACAATGCCGACTATAATTTTTATAAAGAGCAGGCTAAGTTTAATGCAAACAATAATGACGTAATTGATACAGATCACCACGATCACTAAAACTTTTTTATCGTAGGTGTTTTGTTGAGGGGCGTTTCTTGCCGAAACCTTTCTTAACCCCTTAGTGTATGAGGGTAAAAGATTCATACTATATTTTAGAAAATACACTTGATGGAGATAAAGACCAAAAAATCAAAGTGTTGAGAGTAAGCCAGTATGATACTTTTTATTACCCTCATACATTATCTTCTGAACTATCTTCACTCCTTTTTTGATTGGCTTCTTTGATAACATTTTCAATAAAACAGATAACTAAATTTAAAGCGATTAAAAATAATACGATATAGCCAATAGTTTTTAGAGTTAGTACAA
>NZ_VPDH01000077.1:0-15555 GCF_013417785.1 Acinetobacter sp. YH12227
CACTTTAGATATTTGTTTAAGATGAGATGTAACTCATTGAAATGTGTCATCATATTCGTCGTCAGAAAACAAGTATTATGCCATTATTTCAATGAGTTATCTTTTTTTGTCGTGTACAAAGATTTTTATGTATTAATTGCGGCATTAAGCCAAATTTTGGCAACCATATTGATGGTTCAGTTATTTAAACAAAAAAACTATGCGATTGGCGTTGGGCTAGCTAAAAGCGAAGCTATTTTAGCAGCCATAATTGGAGTGGCATTACTGGGTGAGCATTTAAGTTTATTGGCCTGGACAGGTGTTTTTCTTGGTGCTTTTGCCATATTTTTATTGAGCAAGGGCGGATTACAAAATAGTAAATTTTCGTGGAATACCTTAATCATTGGTACAGCAAGCGGTTTATGTTTTGCAATTACGTCGCTACTAGTTCGCCAAGCCAGTTTACAGTTAGATATGCTGCCATTTCTACATCGTGCAGCTTGGGTCTTAGTGAGCATTACTGGTATTCAATGCAGTGTTTTACTACTTTTTTTAGGAATTTTTAAACCCGCAACTTTCATTGCAATGTTTCAGCGCATAGGTTTAATTACTAAAATTAGTTTTTGCAGTTTTGCTGCTTCACTCGGCTGGTTTACTGCCATGAGTGTACAGTCTGTTGCTTTGGTCACAACACTCGGACAAATTGAAATATTATTTAGCCTCCTTATTTCAGTCTATTTCTTTAAAGAAAAACTAGTCGCAAGCGATCACTGGGGACTGTTTTGGGTAGTTATTGCTGCGACCTTGGTTATTTGGGCTTAGTGCTCGTTTTTCAGGCTTTGACGTTTTCGTTAAGCGTTATATTGAAGCAAAATTCATAAAGTTAAACTGGCGAAAATTTGGCTAAAACAAAAATAATAATAAAAAGTCACTTTAAAAAATAATTCTGCACTTTCTATGTGCATAAGCACCTCTTGAGTGCTCATGACTAAATTATCTTCTTTTGAAAGTCTCTTAATTCCATTATTTATTAATCCGTATTGCATTTTTAGCCAAATGATTTACTTATTCCTTTGGCTCTATGTCTTGTGATATCAGTATTTTACTCATCTTTAGTAATACGAAATAAAAATACCGTAATACTAAACTGGCACAGCCTTTGCATCTATCTAACCCATCATAAAGTGATCTAGGGTTCCGATGCATGAATATTCATGTATGTCCGAGACCGAGAGTTCACGGCTTAAGTTTCAAACTCAAGCTACACGGAGGGATAAAAGCCCGGGAGGTAAACCGTAAAAGATTGGGATGGATGCACATGAGCACAATAACTTATCACGAAGATCAAGTCCTTTGGACGGAACGTTTACCGGGTGGACACCACTGGTCAGCACGCATTCAGCGTGGTGCAGTATTACAACTTCAATCCTTAGGCAAAAATGCCAATGTGGCACTGTACTGTGTCAATAGCGAAGACAAGCTCGAACGCTATAACATGCCAGACAGCTTAAAAGGGCAACATACGGCATTTTTAAGTACAGGACATATCCTTGCATCTGACCTGGGTCGCGCGATGGTCTCTATCGTCAAAGATGACCACGGTTGGAATGATGCGTTCAGTGCACCAAGCACTGCACAGCAAATTGAACAACAATTTGGTTCAAAAACCTTTCAAGATGCACGCAACGACATGTACCGTAACGGCAAAGATTCTTTACTGCTTGAAATGACCAAGTTTGGTTTATCTGCAACAGACCTCAGCAGTACGTTAAATTTGTTTTCTAAAGTTCAACCGGATGACCATGGCAAACTTAGCTATGTAGCATCTGATAATACGAATCAAGTGATTGAACTGCGTTTTGAAATGGATTGCTTGGTGTTCTTATCATCCGCACCTCACGCTTTAGATAACAGCACGGAATATGCGCCTGCCGATGTTCAGCTTTCATTGTTTAAAGCACTTCCTTTACTTGATACCGATGTATGTCGTGATTCATGTCCACAAAATCAGCGTGCATTTCAAAACAACAATCGTTACTACGCACTCAGCGCTTAATTAGGAGGATACAACATGACAGCTTTAGTGAAATTAGAAAAATCAGTATTAAGCGAAGTTTGTCCTGCCGGTGAAGCATGGATGTGCGAAGTCAAAAAAGGGCAATATTTCCGTATTGTGGATTTAGAAGGCAACCAGGCGGTGGATACGCTGTTTATCTCTGCTTCAAATCCTGAAGAGCGTTATAGCGCAACCGATACACTGGCAATCAATCAGCAGATTTATTTAGAAAAAGGCACAGCCTTATACACCAACTTTAGCAATAAAATTGCCACCATTCATGATGATAACTGTGGTCGCCACGATACTTTAGGTGGCGCATGTTCATGTGAAAGTAATACCGTTCGTTATTCACATGACAAATTTCCAATGCACAGTTGCCGTAACAATTTCATGATTGCGCTGTCACAGCATCCAATTGCCAAAAAGCATGGCTTAAACGTGCGTCACATCGGTCCAAACATTAATTTCTTTATGAATGTGCCTGTGACATCTGAGGGTCATTTAAAATTTGATGATGGTATTTCTGCGCCGGGTAAATATGTGGAAATTAAAGCGGAAATGGATTTGATCGTGCTGATCTCCAACTGCCCACAACTGAATAACCCGTGTAATGCTTATAACCCAACTAAAATTCAATTGATCATCCGTGAAGGCGAGGACGCATAACATGTTTAATAAAGTCTTAATCGCCAACCGTGGTGCCATTGCGTGTCGTGTCATTCGTACCCTTAAAAAATTAGGCATCCAATCGGTTGCGGTCTATTCGGAAGCCGATCGTGATTCATTGCATGTGACTTTGGCGGATGAAGCAGTCTACATCGGTGAAGCCCCAGCGAGTCAAAGCTATTTAAATGTCGATAAAGTTTTAGAAGTTGCCAAACAAACCGGCGCACAAGCGATTCACCCGGGTTATGGTTTCTTATCTGAAAATGCTGATTATTACCATGTGAAAGGCGACAGCAGTTTTATTTCTTGGACCAACCAAGGTTTTGTTACCAATGTGGATAAAGACATTATTGCCACCAATGAGTTTGATTCCATTACCATAGGCTTAACACAACAGCTTTCGGCGCAATGGCATGGCACTTTAGGCTATGGCTATATGAAAGCGGATAATAATGCTGACTATATCAACGCATTAACCGATAAAACCAAAGCAAATAAAAATCTTTGGCAAGCATGGGGCAATTTATTTTACAGCCCAGTGAAGCCTATTAGTGTAGGTTTGGAATATGTATATGGCGAACGTGAAGCTTTTGGTGCTGCGCCGAATGGTAGCACTAAGGGGGAAGATAACCGTGTTAACGCAGTGGTCATGTATAACTTCTAAGTATGTAGTATTTGTCAGTACGCTTTTAAATCTGTATTAGCTAGATATTGATTTATTTAAAAAAAAAGCCAAGCCATCATCAGGTTTGGCTTTTTTAATGCCGATCATCTTTATTTTTATTCATTTATCAGTTGGTTCAATGATACGGTAACAGGAGCTATAGCATGCTGAATTTTTTATTTAACGATTTTGATACTAATCAGAAAAATATTTTTGACCAAAAATTATAGCTATACGATTTATTTCATTTAACAAATAGCCTAGATAAACATATTTAAAATAGGCTATCAGTAAAAATTATAAATTTTGAAATATTTTGATACATACATGCTGAGAAAACACACTACAATCCTTGCCGTTAATACAGTTTTACTTAGCAGACATAATCATGGATGTACCTCAATTTTCTCATAATCATAAAATGCCGCTTTCCGTTTTAAGCTTAATGATACTGTCAGCCTTGGCACATCAAAAAAGTGATGCAGCGACTGCGGGATTATCTGAAAATGTCTTGCCAGAGATCACTGTGCATGTGGCTAAAATCTCTACATCGGCTCAAAAGAAAAAAGAATTAGAAAAATTGAGTGGGGCAACCAATTATATTGCCAAAGAATCACTACAAAGTGTCATTAAAAGCAATAATGCAGATTTATTTGAAAATCAACCGGGGATATATGCAGCATCTTCAGGCAATGAAGGGGTCAAGTTGTCTATTCGTGGCTCTGGCATTAACCGTGCACCGGGCGCCCATGCTTCGGGACTGTATGTGACTTTAGACGATATTCCATTTACCGGGCCTGGTGGTACGCCGTATGAATTGCTCGAACCACTTTGGGTTGACCATGTTGAGGTATTACGTGGTGCCAATGGTTTAGAGCGTGGGGGTTTAAGTCTGGGTGGCACGATTAATTATGCAACGCCTATCGGTAAAGACGCGGCAAAACTGCAACTGCATCATGAAATGGGCAGTCGTGGTTATCAAAAAAGTGCCATAAGCTCAGGTCAGCAGATTGGAGATTTGGATTATTTTATTTCTCTAACCTATGGTGAAAATAACGGTTATCAAGATCATTCTTCAAGTCAGAGTAAGGGCATTGCAACCAATGTCGGTTATCAAGTGTATGACAATGTTGATACCCGATTTTATCTGCGTTATCGAGAAACCGATCATCAAACACCGGGACGTCTTACTCAAAAGCAAATTCAAGACGATCCAACTCAAGCAGTGGCCAGTAATATTGATTTAAATAACCATCGTCCGCAGCCGGGAAGTTTATGGCTGGCAAATAAAACCAATGTAAACTTGGAAAATGGCGATCTGTTGCAATTGGCTTTGGCCTATCACCATTATCCAATGGATTTACAGGAAGGCTATTACAATACTGATGTCGATTATGATGATGTCAGTACTTTAATCAATTATAAGTTTCAGCGTGAATTCTGGGCAAAGGAGAGCCAAAACACGATTGGCTTTCGGACGACCACTCATTTACCAGCAGGCACAGTCATCGAACGTCAGCGCGTAAATATTGGAAATTATCCTGCGGGAACAGAAACACGCCATTACACCTATCAAGGCGGGGATTATGTACTACATGCTAGTAATGCCTTGGCACTCAACTCACAACTTTGGTTAGATAGCCGCTTAGCCTTGGCCTATACCCATCGTGAAAGTGAAGTCACTTGGCCGGTTCAAAGTGAAAAAGAAAATAATCGCGAGTGGAATCTTTTACCGTCACTTGGTGTGCGTTATCAATACACGCTAGACACGCAATTGTTTGCAAATATCAGTCGTAGTTTAGAAGCGCCGCATCCTTGGTCGTTAATTTGGGGATCGGATCATTATTTTGTAGATCAAGGACCAGCAACGGGACGACAAAGCGCACCGACTCATTTAAATACGCAAACAGCTAATACAATTGAGCTGGGAGGACGGGGGCAAAGCTTAGTTGGCGCATGGAATGTGGCTTATTACTATGCAAAAGTTAAAAATGAACTTTTAGCGGTGGAAATTGCTACAGATCCAAAACAGATTATTGCTGAAAGCAATGCATCCGATACGGTTCATCAAGGTGTAGAAATTGGCTTAGACAGTCCATTATGGCAAAACGACGCATTGGGCAAGCTTAATCTGAAGCAGTCGTATACCTATAACGATTTTCACTATAAAAATGATGCAGTGTTTCATAATAATGAATTAGCTGGTATTCCAAAGCATATTTACCAAGCAGAACTGCGTTATCAACATCCCTTAGGTTTCTATGCAGGGCTAAATACCATATATGCCTCTAAAGCACCGACAGATTATGCTAATAGTTTTTATGTAGACAGTTGGCAAACGTGGGGCGCAACACTCGGTTATACACAACCTGAAAAGTCATATTTGGCCTGGTTGGATTTTAGAAATATCAGCGACAAAAAGTATGCATCGACCATTACACCGGGATATAACGATAATGGAAATGATCCTGCTCGTATGACCCCGGGAGATGGTTTTGGCGTATATGCGGGGCTAACTTATAATTTTCATTGATGTTGGTGATTGAATTTTTTTCTATACCATCACTATAAGCTAAAGGGAGAACTAGATTCTCCCTTTAGCTTATAAATGACTTTTTCAAGTGCTTTAAATCTTTAACTGTGATGCCCAAGTCGCTTCAATTCAATAAATTATTCAATGAAGCTTGTTAAATAAAATATCCGAATAAAGATAAAAGATTATTAACTTACATCCTGAATGCGTCGCCAAGGTTTCGCTTCTTCTATTTCATAAGCCAATTCAATCAACGTTTTTTCATCACCAATATTTGCAGAAATTTGCATACTAATCGGCAAGCCATCAATTGCTGTTTGTCCCATCGGGATTGACATGCCCGGTGCACCAACTACGTTTTGAATCGGGGTAAAAGTCACGTAGTTCTGTATACGTTCAAATAACTGATCAAATGGCAGTTGTGGCGACAAATAGCCAATCTTTGGTGTGGTATGGGCAAGAACAGGAGATAACAGCACATCATAATGCTGAAAAAGATCTCGGTATTGCTGCTGCATTTTCTTTAAACGATAGATAAATAGCGGGGTTTTATAAAAATTCTTCTTATATAAGTTAGAAAGACCGAGCGTTAAGTTATCTAATTCTTTCCGATTAAACTCGGGGCCAAAGACTTTCTTACCAAAGGTTGTCAGCATAAACGAAAGGAAGCCCCAATACTCACTAAAGTCGTTCACAAAGCTTACTGATATAGGTAGGGCTAACTCTTCCACATGGTGACCCAAATTTTGTAGTAACTCACCGGTATTCTTTAGGGTTTGCGTAGTTTCAGTATCAATAACACCTGTAATGGATTGAGGGACTAAGCCTATACGCAGACGACGCTTGGATGGCCCATGAATTAAGCCGATGCGCGGAAGTACTTTATTATAATAACTAGATTCCATACCTGCATAAAAATGGGCTGTGTCACGCACACTTCGGGTGACTACACCTTCACTAATGATATTGATTGGTAAAGATCGAGCTGCGTCACTGTCATAAGTACGACCACGACTCGGTTTTAGACCAATTAGCCCACAACATGCCGCAGGAATACGAATCGATCCACCACCGTCATTGGCATGAGCAATCGGAACGACACCCGCAGCAACGAGAGCTGCAGAACCGCCAGATGATGCACCACAGGAATAATCCGTATGCCAAGGATTATAAGTCGCCGTGCCATCCTTATATTCCGTACTGGCATTGAGTCCAAACTCTGGTAGTTTGGATTTACCCAATACCACAAAACCTTGATCTAGTAATTGTTGACTAATTTTTGGGTTATTCGCTGCTGCACGTGCGTGTACAGCTACAGAACCATGATTCGATGGCAGTCCCTGATAATCTAGATTATCTTTAAAGAAAAATGGAACGCCTGCAAATGTTCCATGCTCAATATAAGTCTTATTATTTAAAGCCTGTTCAAAACAATCTAACTCAATGGCATTTAAGCTCGGATTAACGAATTGTGCACGTTGAATGGCTGCTTCTGTTATTTCTTGGACGGAAGCTTGTTTTGTTTGAATAAGTTGTGCGATTGCTACGGCATCTAGGTCAGACAGCACATCATTGCGAAAGGCATGTATACGCTTATTTGAGTTATCTTCCATGAAAATTCAACCTATTTTTTTGTTTTATAATATAAATGTGAAATGAGTGTAGCAGTAAATATCCTTATATAAGGCTGTTATAGTGCCAAACAATATTGAACTGATCTTAATCATGACAATGTAAATTGTCAATTAAGTCAAAGGAAGTAGCTTGCAAAAATTACGTAGCTTCAAAGGTACCTATGCTATGAAGCAGGGTATCTACAGCTTGTTGGAACTGTTCATTCCATTCAAATGAACAATTCAAGCGTAAGCATTGGCTCTTTTGCTCTGATACATTAAACAATTGGCCTGGAGAAATGCCAATATTTTGTTGAATAAGTTGCTCATAGACTTGCATGCTACTGACAGATTCAGGCAGTTTTAACCAAAGAAAATAACCACCGGGATAATAGTGTAATTTACAGCCTTTGGGTAAATGACTTTCAATATACCGATAAAACTGTAATTTATTTTGTTGTAGGCTCTTACGCAAAATGCGCAAATGTTTTTCATAATGATAATTCGAAATGAAATCAACCAAGGCATTTTGCAGTAAAGCATTGACTGAAATCGTACTCATGAGTTGTAAATGTTGAATATGCTGAGAATACTTACCGGCATAAACCCAACCAACGCGAAAAGCTGCTCCTAAAGTTTTAGAAAAAGAAGAGCAGTGCAGTACCAAATTATTTTGATCATAGTATTTCATTGGTAATGGTTTTTGTTGACCGAAGTACATTTCTTCATAGACATCATCTTCAATCAAGTGGACTTGATATTGATGTAATAACTCCGCAATTTTCAGTTTAATTTCTTCATTGACAGTAAAGCCAATCGGATTATGCGCATTTAGCATTAACCAACAGACTTTTACAGGATAGGTTTTCAAGATATGTTCAAAAGCTTCCAAGTCAAAACCATGCTGTGGATGCTCAGGAATTGTAACGACTTTGAGCCCTAAACGTTCTGCAGCCTGTAATGCACCATAAAAAATATTCTGTTGCAGCACAATATAATCACCAGGACAGGCTATCGCTTGTAATGAAAGATTGAGTGCATCCATGCATCCTGATGTAATGACAATGTCATCTGCATCAGTTGGAATACCTTGCATGCAGTAGCGCTGCGCGATTAGCTTTCTTAAAGATAAATTACCTGGTGGTAAATTATCTATCGCATCATAGCTTTTTTTGTTACGGGCGATTTGCCCCATAATTTGCGTGAGTTTTTTAGAAAATACCAAATCCTGTGAGGGAAATGCAGAGCCTAAAGGAACAATATGTTCGCCTTGGATTGACTTTAAATATTGAAAGACCCGCGAGTTAATTTCTACTTTAGAATTAAGTGAAACAATTAAAGGACGTGCTAATTCAACGTCAACAATAGTATTTGATACATAATATCCAGATTTTTCCCGTGCATAGATTAAGCCACGTGACTCTAATTCTTGATATGCATTCATTACTGTAATTAAGCTAAAACCTGAAATCTGTACTTGTTCACGCAGCGATGGTAATTTTTCGTGCGCTTTTAACGTTCCATTTTCAATTAAATGGCGTATTTGCTTTGCAAGTTGTTCAGATTTATACATGGCTGTATGTGCTTCATATGTTTGTTATAAATATATCAAGAAAAATTCAATAGAAATAAAATTTATATAACAGTTGATGCTATAACTATTAAAAATTGCAAATTATCTGTGTATTCATCTTCAATTTTAGTCGCTGTTATAGCTTTTAATTCGACTTCTGTATCTAGTTTTATCTAGCAACAACGCCATAATTCATTAGTGTTTTGTCTTGAAATGGAGCTTTAAATGTTTGTAGCCAGTGAATTAACCGTATTAAACCAATTACTGGTGGATCAACCCATTTCAGATGCTGTAATGAAACGTTTAAAACAAGAGAATAGTCACATTGAAGCGACTTTATTGAGAACAAGGGTTTTGAGGCAAGTCGAGCAGGTGGGTTATATCGCAATTAATCAGGAAAATATGCAAGCAAAAGCTGAAAATATGGCCTATTTATTTGCACCTGTGATATTGGCTAACTTAAACCAAAAAGTGATGTATAACACACCAAAAACGATTGAAAATACTGCAATTTTGGGTCACTATTATAATGCTGAAACATTGATTGAAAATATTAAAATTGATGACTTATTGGACAGTTTGGGATTGTATATTCAACTTGATCCTATTGATTTTAATGAAGTTGATTGTTTTTACTATAATTTAATCAATAGCTTATCTAACTCAAAAGTATCTAAAGTGATTTGTATAAGTCGTTTAAGTATTAACCAAGATAATATCAAACAATTAGAACACGCTTTAAATGTACAAATACAAGTACTGCATCCAGAAATTGAAGCTATCAATTTTGATTTAAATAAAATCAATATGTTGAAACTGTTATTTAAGAATAAAGATAACGAGCATGCAGAGTTATGCCAAAAGTATTCTTTTATTAATGCTAAGTTGTTAGAGTTATTAGGTTTATATCAATTTACACAAGCTCAAACACTTATTGAAGATATGTTTTATTCCGAGCATATTTTTGAGAAATTATCTGTCTATGGTGAATATATGCAAACCCGTATTCAGCACAATAAGAGCTTATAAAACTGTGTAGTAAGTTAAAAAAGCAGTTATAAATTAACTGCTTTTTAATATTTGAATTTCTAAGTCTTACGGTAGATATGAGTTATCTGCACCAACTACAAAGGCTACACCAATACAAAACAATAGCGCGTAAATCCCGAACCAAATAATGGCACGTTTGAAGGCTTTATCAGAAATTTCACTGTCAGCATATTTTTGCTGTTTTTTCGGTTCTTGATCACTCATAAGATTTACTCGAAATACCTAATGGTTGTAGGTGATTATTCATGGTTCTATGAATGAGGGATAGATACAAAAAAAAGATAAATTTCTATAACAGTTATAGTTCTGTTTACATGGAACAAATAAGTACATATGTTGTTAATGAATAATTAAAAATGTTAGATCAAAAGTAAGTCTTAAACGATAAATCTATATAAGGCGTAGAGAATGAATTGTTTGTATATGAGATAAATGCAATGGTTACTTAAACAACATGTAGCGTAAGTTAGTTGTAGATTTTAAATTGAACCGTACCGGGTTTGTCGGAGACTTTTTTATTTAAGTTAGGCCACCTGACCTAACGGGTTAATCTTATCATAGTACATTGCTTCAAAATCAAAAGGTGATACATAACCTAGTGCACTGTGTACACGCTTTTTATTGAACCAATCTACCCAGTTTAGTGTCGCAAGTTGTACATCTGCTAAACCTTGCCAATCTGCTTTTAGATATTCAATTACCTCTGTTTTGTATAAGCCATTCACCGTTTCAGCCAAAGCATTATCGTATGAATCACCAGTCGTACCGACTGATGCTCGTAAATTTGCTGCTTCTAAACGATTGGTATAGCGAATGGAAAGATATTGCACACCTCTGTCGGAATGATGAATCACATTCTTTGGCATGCCGCGATCATGCAATGCTTGCTCCAATGCATCGAGCACCATATCTGTATTCATCCGTGTAGATACTTTCCATCCAACAATTGCTCGTGAAAACACATCAATAATAAAGGCGGTATAGACCCAGCCTGAATGAGTTTGAATATACGTAAAGTCACCGACCCATAGTTGGTTTGGATGATCAGCACTAAAATTACGTTTCACTAAATCATCTACCCGTTTTTGGTCATCCCGGCTACGGGTAGTTTGTTTATTCTTACCGCGCCAAACACCTTGTATACCTAGCTTCTGCATCAATCGAGCAACTGTACAACGTGCAATCACATAGCCTTCACGTTTCAGTTGTTGCCAGACCTTACGCACACCGTATCGACCTGAACTTTCTTTCCAAATTCGTTTAATCTCCTCAGCATGATGCAAGTCATGTAAATCTCGCTTTGCTCGATGTTCTGGATTTTCGCAGAGATCTAGAGTCCGGTAATAGGTTGAAGGTGCGATCGGTAAAATTCTACAAATCGCCTCGACTCCGTACAGCTCTTTATTATTATGGATAAAATCCACCATTATTTGTGTGGGCGGTCGAGCTCCGCCTGGGCGAAAAAAGCGGCTGCTTTCATCTATACATGATCAACGCTGAAGCATTTTAGATCGTTGTCCTATTTCATTTCTCTTCCTTATTCACTTAATACTTTGCAAGCAAAGCCTTACAAATTTCTCGTTTCTCTGGCTCTGAAAGTTGATGCGATAGAAGTCCTTCAATGGTGAAAACCGCGATTTTTACTCTTGTCTCAATAAGATCATGTGCAATCTCCAATGTCTGTAGCTCTAACCGCAGCAATCCTTCGACCAAGAGATGAAATTTTTCATGCCACTCTCGTAGTTCTGTGGAAAACTTTATTCTTGCATGTACTGTACTGACTAAGCGATTCGCTAATTGAAGCTGCTCAACGACCCAAATTAAACGCTCAGTAGGATCTTGCGTCGACTGCAAGATATATGCATTCAAATGCTTGGTTAACTCAGCATTTAGAATACTAACTAAAAGTTCATCTTTATTTTTGAAATACCAATAAATGGTATTGGGTGCAACCTGCGCTTCATGTGCAATACGATTGATTGAAGTCGCGTCATAGCCTTCGTTTAGAAATAAATCACGCGCAGCATGGATGATCTCTTCTTGTTTTTCTTCACGATCCTGTACGCGCTTATTACGAGCCATTAAATTTCTCACTCTTATAAAAAAGTTGAATTGCGAGTACCAAAACAATTCAAAGACCACATCGTAAATTTTTCTTGAATGTGATTCAAGAATATCGTTAAAATGAGTGATCTTGAATGCCATTCAAGAAAATTAAACAACAAGAATGCTGCACTGAGGATGAATGAAAATAAACGTATTCCTCTGGTGTACTTTTAAATAAAAACAAGATGGAACGTTGTCATCGTTATATCTGAGATTAGGTCAAATTCTATGTCGAACCGTAAATATCCCGATACATCTAATATTCAAAAATCTATCCTTAAATCTACATTTGTAACGGATGGCATTCCATGCTCTGCAACACTTCATGTTCCTGTAAAGATTGAAGACAAAGCATTGCCTGCCATTTTGATGGTCGGAGGTTGGGGGAGTGTGCAAGGTGCTTTGACGACCTCTTTTATCAATCACTTTGTGGCGGATGGTTATGCCATGATGGAGTTTGATTACCCGGGCTGGGGCTTAAGTGGAGGCTTGCCACGACAAGATATTAATCCTTGGCGACGTGTAAAAACGGTGAATAGTGCATTAGCACATTTAAAAAATTTACCCCAAGTCAATGCACATCATATTATCGTTTGGGGCACATCATTTGGTGGAGGTCATGTTGTTGATCTGGTTTCACAACATCCAGACTTGAAGGGTGCGATTATTCAAGTACCGATGTTGGATGGCGTCAGTACGGTACGTTCAGTTCCCGTTAAGCAAATGCTGAAATTTTTAAGCTATGGTGTGGCTGACTCTGTCAAACCGGGTACTCGAATTTGTATACCGACCATCTCTGAAAAAGGAGCATTTGGGTCGATGGATCGTGATGGGGCTTGGAATGCGTTGCAGCTGGCACTGAATGCACATGATCAAAAATATGATAATCGTGTGACTGCACGTTCTCTGTTAACCATGGGCTTTTACCGTCCTTGGAAACGTTTAAAAGATGTCAAAGTTCCCATGCTCATTATTGGCGCAACACAAGATACTGTTGCGCCATTTGTCGCGGAAAAAATAGAAAAAGTAAATAATCCATTACTTAAAGTGATTGAAATGGAAGCAGATCATTTTGATCCTTACTTCGAACCATATTTTCCAAAAAATCTGCAATATCAATTAGATTTCTTAAAGAGCCTAAATGAATAGTCCATATCCCGATAAAAATATAAGACATATATAAGTCCTAAAGATCATGCTATAGCAGTAGATAATTAAAGAAGCCTAATGCTGTATTGCGCTTCTTTAATTTAATTTTTGAGTAATTTTTTTAATTCTAGCCGTCGTTAATATCATTGATCTAAAATATGTAGTAAGTACGCAGCTTTGGATTGAGTTATGCGTTGATCGCAGATTTCCTGCAAGACCGACAATCGTTTAAGTTCTTTATCCGACATAGACACCAACATATCAAACCGTCCGCTAAGGAAATCGCAAAAGTGCATATTCTAAAAGCGGACATTTTTACTTTGGAGAAACCGGACATTTCTATTTTGGAGTTACACATTTCGTATAAGGTGTATTATGTTAATTTTAGAAATGCTTAATAGCCAAGAGTCTTTAAATATTTAGATAATCTTTTGAGAGATTCATCTAAATGTTTTTGATCTTTTAACATTCCACCTTTTAAAACATCAATAAGATCAGAGTTTTTTGTTAGATCAATTTTAAAATCATCACATATAGGCAAAGTATCATTTTTAGCATAACTCATAGAAGCACATAAAAGGCTAGCTAAATCAAATACTCTATGAATTGGTAGCTCCTCTGACTGTCTAGACCATTTTTCACCTGTATATCGCCAGACCTTGGCTGATAAATCCATATTTGTTTTTGAGTAATAAAGTTAAATACTAAGTAATAAACAATAATACTTAGTAACAAAGTTTCATACCAAGTTTCAAAAAAAAGAAAATATATTCATTATTTTCAGCATATTGGAATTTTGGTATGAAACTTTTTTTATTTTAATAGAATTATACTTAGATTAGCCTTGTCTATAGTATGATATTTTAACAAATATCATTCAAATTTAATATCAATAAAAAGAAATACTTACACACAATATAGGATGACACTTTATTACTTTCATATACTATTATCGTGGATGATGCTAAAGAGTATATTGATGAATTAATTGGTGATGTAAATGCCGATGAACCAGGAATTGGCGGTACAGTTAAAGCTGGTGATTTTGAGGGTGCGAAGGATCAAACTGATGATGCCCATTTATATCTAGACCGTTTCTCCGCTTTTATGCAGATGCTTTATAAACTTGAGGAAAAGTATGGAATACAATATTCATTGACTTCAAAAATTTTGCCTACAGTACAGGGGTTTACTAAACATCTAAAGTCCGATAATAATCCACGCTGTATTGCTGAAGTACATTTTCTGCATCAAGGTCAGCATTTCATTTTACTCGAAGTTGATACATCCGATAATGCAAATCGTCTGTCAACACAATTGTTAACAATAAAAGATATGAATTGTTGGGAAAAAAATTATGAAAAAATTCGCAAATATATAGTTCAAAATACTCTTAACTGGCCAATTAGTTTCATTAAAGAAATAGCAAGTCGTCAGGCTAGATTCAATCACCCACGTATTGATGAAGGACAACAAGTTGCTATTGATGACTTAGAAGGATGGGCAAAACGCATTTACGTAGGGTTAAATAAATAGATAAGCTTTGTTGCACAAAACTATTCCTAGTATCTTCTTCAGCAACATAATTTTCAAATGAAGAAACGAGAGTGTAAATAATTCTGTGTAAATACCGTTTTAAAAATACTTGGTTACACGCTCTTCAAACATGATACTAAAGCGATGCCATTAAACTTTCTCAGTCTTTTTTGACATAAGACCAGAATGATTCAATACCGTTGATGTGTGAGTTGCCTCCAGCAAATTCATTGTTACCATGAAAGACTATACCAAGCAAACAAAGGAAGCCACCTCAAATGGCGTACACTTTACTTTTAACTTTGGTTGATGTGTGCTGAAAAAACAGGAGGATTACCGCATTGAAATGGAAGTAACGACAATAGCCATTGCGGGAGAATCGGTTCGAATTCTATTGTGGCATTAATGTTGCTCGGGTAGTGATATTTTAGTTCATCTATGAACTTAGTTGCATCATATGGGGGCGTTATAAAAACAGAATTAAAATAAATTTTAAGTACCGCAGATTCAAATCCCAAGTGCAACACATTTGTAGTTAGTTGAAAAAGTTAGGTGTATTCATAGAATCATTAGACTTTTTCAACTCGCAATTGGAAAGCACACAATGAAGAAATACACCCAACTTTC
>NZ_VPDH01000078.1:0-15499 GCF_013417785.1 Acinetobacter sp. YH12227
GTGCCATTTTTCTTTATACTGTCACTTAGGCAGGCTGGACACTTGATTTCTAGAGTTATTCGCATTTCTCTATTTTATCAAAATCCAACCTGCTTTTTTTCAGCATACTTTTTGAAACACCACCAAAATTTTAAAGGAGGATGGGCTTGATTTAAATGAACTGCAAAAGAAATATGCTGATAGATTAATGAAAAATGAAATCACAATGATTCCAGAAGACTATAGAGAAGAATCATTAATAATTTTAAGAAATGCGATAGATAATACTTAAGATGATGAAAGTATCTGATGCTTTAATGGTTGCTTTAGTAACTGTTATCATTAATTTTTTTATTCAGTTGTTTTTTAAATATAAGGATAATAGGTCTCAACAATTATCAATTCAGTTAGCTATTATTGCTGAGATTAAAGCTTTAAAAAAACTAATTGAACAAAGAAAGTATGTAGAAGATATTCAAAATATAGTTTTATACCTTGAAAAAAATAGAGGTTATAGGACAACACTTTCGCTCGATATTCAAGAAAATGTATTCCCAGTGTATTCTAATAATTTAGATAAAATTGGACAGTTATCACCTAAAGTAGCTCCTCAAGTCGTCACTTTTTACGCCTTACTCTCTTCTATTCTACAGGATGTGAAAATAGGAGGTTTACTAAGCATACATGAACAAGGAAATTATCAGAACTATAAGAATATCTATGATCTTTTAACTAAAGCCTTAGAAATAGCCGATGAAATAATTAATTCAAGTCAGAATTAATTTAACAGAAGATTTCTCATATATGTTAATGAAAAATAGAAATTAAAGCTTGAAAAAACATAGAGATACTTGCGAAAAAAGCACCTAAACTATTCCATTTTGATTGGGCTTTTAAAGTTTCTCTCACATCCCATCCATCAAAAGAAACTCCTGATAAATTAGGTTGTTCATTTTTCTTTTGAGCTTTTTTCTTGGCTATCTTTACAGCTTTTTCTCTAGTGACTTTAACCTGGCTTGAATAAAACCATGCCCCAGCTGAGAAGAATCCAAAGATAATAGATATTGAAAGAATAATAAGTTTGTAGTCCATGACGTTACTTATGATTAAGACTTGCTTCCATATTTAACATAAAATCTCTTATGCGAAGTTGGTTTGTAAGCCCAAAATAGAAATGTCCGGTTTCTCCAAAGTAAAAATGTCCGCTTTTAGAATATGCGCTTTTGCGATGATCGAAGCGGACGGTTTGATATGTTGGTGTCTATGTCGGATAAAGAACTTAAACGATTGTCGGTTTTGCAAGAAATTTGTGATCAACGCATCACCCAGTCCCAAGCTGCTCAGCTACTGCATATTTCAGAACGTCAGATCAGACGCTTACTGCAAAATACAAAGCTCAAGGCCCAGTTGGACCTACATTCAGGGCTGCTTTTTCCCAATCCATTTTTAAATGGAGAGTTTATGAGCGACAATGAATATTTGAGCTTATATCTGGGTCAAATGAGTGATAAAGTATCACTCAAAATACCCAATATAGATTTATAGATGAAAGAGTTTCTCTCCCAGGCTGATGACCTGCATGAAAAGTACCTGCTTCAGGAAAACCAGAAAATTGAAGAACACAAGATGCTGGTCAATCAGGTCCTGGAGTCCTACGACCAGAAAACTGTTGCTGAAATACTTCGCAGGGTAGGACAGTATGACTGGACCCGTGAAACACTGAATAAATGGCTCAATGGAAAGAGTGCACCACGGGCACTAAGTGAAGGCGAAGTAGAAATGCTTCAGCAAAAAATGCTTCCGAAGCCACCAGCCCACCATCCACACTATAAATTCCGTTTTATTGATCTGTTTGCCGGGATTGGCGGGATCAGGAAGGGATTTGAGGAAATCGGCGGACAGTGCGTTTTTACCAGCGAATGGAACAAGGAAGCTGTCCGGACATACAAGGCTAACTGGTACTGTGATCCTGAACAGCATAAATTCAACGAAGATATCAGACAGGTTACGCTGACTGAAGATCTGGATACAGACATCAATGAAGCTTATGAGCATATTGATAACGAAATTCCAGATCATGAGGTACTACTGGCCGGTTTCCCATGCCAGCCGTTCTCTCTGGCAGGTGTTTCAAAAAAGAATTCCCTTGGCAAGGCACATGGTTTTGAATGTGAAGCACAGGGAACACTGTTTTTTGATGTGGCACGTATTATTGCCGCAAAACAGCCAGCCATTTTCGTACTCGAGAATGTAAAAAACCTGAAAAGCCATGACAAGGGAAATACCTTCCGTATCATCATGAAGACGCTGGACGAGCTGGGCTATGATGTTGCAGATGCTGATGCGAGTGGTCCGAATGATCCCAAAATCATTGACGGCAAGAACTTCCTTCCCCAGCACCGAGAGCGTATTGTACTGGTAGGCTTCAAACGAAGTCTGGATATCAAGGGTGACTTTTCCCTGAAAAATATCAGTAAATTCTTCCCTGAAGTCCGTCCGACCATACAGGATGTGTTAGAAAAGGAAGTAGAAGACAAATACATACTGACTGAAAATCTCTGGAAGTATCTTTACAACTATGCCAAGAAACATCAGGCTAAAGGTAACGGTTTTGGCTTTGGTCTGGTAGATCCGAAAAATCCTGGTAGCGTGGCCAGAACCCTTTCAGCCCGTTATCATAAAGACGGTTCGGAAATCCTGATTGACCGTGGCTGGGATATGCAACGGGGAGAAGAAGAGTTTGATGATCCTGATAACCAGAAGAACCGCCCGCGTCGTCTGACACCACGGGAATGTGCCAGACTGATGGGCTTCCAGAAACTGGATGGGGACGATTTCTTCCGTATTCCGGTCTCGGATACACAGGCCTACAAGCAGTTCGGCAACTCGGTTGTCGTGCCTGTTTTCACTGCCGTTGCCAGGTTACTGGAACCTTATATTTTACGTGCAGCAGAAATTCAGAAGCGTGAAAAAGACAGAATTTCCGCGTAAAAAACTATAAGAATCATTCAAATAAAGGTACGATCCGGTTAGAGAAACAATGACCGGATCGTATATGGCCACTCTCGGGCAGATATCACAGACAATGCAGGATTTGGGTGCAACCCGCATCCTGCTCAAGCCGCTTTCCAATAATGATAACTCCAAACAGCAGATCTATTTTGGGG
Source organism: Acinetobacter sp. YH12227 (assembly GCF_013417785.1). Taxonomy (NCBI): domain Bacteria; kingdom Pseudomonadati; phylum Pseudomonadota; class Gammaproteobacteria; order Moraxellales; family Moraxellaceae; genus Acinetobacter; species Acinetobacter sp. YH12227. The sequence continues at coordinate 3,147 of NZ_VPDH01000078.1, forward strand.
GTAATTTTGAGGTCCTCCAGGATTTTCCGTTGGGTGAGATCCGCGCAGATGGAGAATCCAGTAAGGGGCCGATATTCAAGGCGCCTCTCAGACTGTTCTGGATCACACCGGAAGGTAAAACTGAAGAAGCCGCAGGTTCCCAGATTATTCTCTATCCCAAATATCCGGAAATAAGACTTTCCGGATTCCTCCGTGGCTGCTCGCTTGCACCGGGCAAGATCATGAAACCGCCAACAGCAGAAAAACGTGAACTGTATGCCAGCCGGAAACGGGGCATGATACTGGGACTGACTGAAGATAAGGTCTTTGCCTATACAGGGTCATGGGATGAAGAAATTTCCCAGGAGATCCAGAAATATTCAGAACAGAATCAGGACAGACAGGTACTGTCAGTTTTCTATGAATACTACTCCAGCCTTGCGGACAGTCAGGATCTGCTGATCGGAAAACTCAAGGATATCTACATCAAGGGACCAATAAGATCCAGAAGACTGGACAAAGATGGTACTGTTATCCCCTATGAGGCACCGAATGGAGCCGGTTTTACCCTTGAATGCGAATTTGGCATCATTCCGAACGGAAACGCCTGTCCGGATTTCCTCGACTGGGAGCTGAAAACAAGATCAAAAAGCAGTACGACCCTGATGACTCCTGAACCGGATATCGGACTCTATCGTGACAGCTATGCAAATTTCATGAATACCCATGCAAACCGCAGGCAACCGGAAAAACTCTACTTTACGGCCAAACACCAGACTGGAATCCGAAATCCGGAAACCCATCTGACTCTTTTCATTGAAGGATATGATCTGGAGAAAAAGAAAATTACCTTGAGCGAGGGTGGCTATTTTTTGAAAAATGACAATGGAGAAATTGCAGCTGGATGGACATTCAGCAAACTGCTAAATCACTGGAAAAACAAACATACGAAAACATGCTATGTCTCATATACTAACTTAAAACTTGAAGGATCTACCTATTACCAGTTTGGCCCAAAGGTGTCGCTGGCTAAAGGAGCGAGTATTGAAAAATTTCTGGATGCCCTGTCTACAGGAATAGTGGTTCATGATCCAGGATGTAAATATGCACTGGATGCGAATACAGGTAAATGGAAACAGAAAAAACGCAATCAGTTCAGGGTGTCAGCATCCAATTCAGCTTGTCTATATGATGAATACGAGGAGCTTAATCTGTCATCAGATGAATAAGTATTGCTAAAGTATGGCTGTATTACTTCAAAAATCGTCTGTCTCTTGGAGAGTCACGTATTTCAAGAAACTGTTCATCACTTGAAAGCCAGTCAGCAATTGCACTGACTACTTTTTCAGGATCTTTTTTGGCTCCCCGAATACTGCATTCCCAGACAATGCAGACTCGCCAGTAACTGGCGAGCAGGAAATCTATAGCTCTGGCATCATTCGCCTGATTACGACAGATCTTTTCCTGCCAGAATTCAGTCCGCGTTGCCGGTAACCTGAAAAGATTACAATTCTGATGACCATGCCAGAAACAGCCATGGATGAAAATCACTGACCTGTATTTTGGCAAAACGATATCCGGCTTTCCTGGAAGATCTTTTACATGAAGACGATACCGAAATCCTTTTTTATGAAGCAGATGCCTGACTATCAATTCAGGTTTTGTATTGCTGCCTTTAATTCCTGCCATCATACGGCTACGTGTAGAAGGATCAACAATATCTACCACCAGTCTCTCCTATTCTATAGGACTTAACAGAATTGAACTTCATCAGTATTATGTATGTTGCATCTTTTTCATATCATTATAGTATTCGTATCTAACTGAAATTTAATATAAAATATCTTGTACGTAATTCCTTTCTTAAATATTTACGACCGCTAATCTTCTTCTAAAGATGCCAGTGTCTCTTGATAGTTTTTATCGGTTGCCATTATACGCAACTCTAAATACTCATCCTCGTCAATCCAACCAATTTCTTTTGCAGCTAAAGCGAATCCACTTAAGTGAATACGTTGAAAATGTTCATATTCTTTTTTATGCTCATTACGGATGTGAGCAAAGTTTTTAATTTCATTTATATATCCTAGTTTTTCCATAAATTTAGCTAAAAACTCATCTCTTGTTTTCATAAAAAACCCTTTACTTAAAAAAATAAAACAGCGCTCTGAAATAGATAAACTTGCAACAAATTTTGCTACTAAATTTTCTGTAGATCGAAACTATGCACCTTTAAATCTTCATATAAATTCCAAGCTATACAGACCAAGGTATAACCGCTCTTTGTTAGTCCTAGATTACTTGCAATTTGCATAGGCTTTATTTTAAACATCTCAAAGAAATCGCCATATTTGAGTATTTGTAAAACAAGCGTTCTACCATAACTATTTTTTGGTGCATACTTTAATTGAGTTTGAATCATGGCATACACTTTTGCTTCATAAAGCATTAATTACTCTCAAGATCAGAAAACTAATGGAGGTTTATAGCACTTACAAAAAAATCAATCAAGATATTGATTTTAAACATTTTATTATTAAATAAACATTTATTTTAGTTTTTATAAATATTAAAAAATTATTAATATTTAAGTAATGAAATTAATAATTTTAAATTTTATTAATATGCTTAATCCTGATTAATTTTACGCTTTTTAATTTTGAAAGTTCTTCGTCCCTCAAATCGGTGAGCAAGGTCAGGGTTCCGGCCTTCCAAGCGTTTAATCACGATTGGTACGGCATTCGACGTTTTCCTCACTAAACTATCATTTTCGACATACAATATTGTTCCACTCTGAGCTGCTGCAATAAAGCACTCTCGAAGTACATTTGCGGCTTTGGCAGCAATACCTGATTCATTGTCATCTTCATCAATTAGATCTACTGTTGACATAGTACCGCACTCCCAATTAGCTGATATATGAATCATATTACAAGTCGGGTAGACAGGATAAAGAACTAGAGACCTTTCTACATATAATGCTCTAATCGACACACACAATAGCTTCTTTTCAAACCAAGGTAGGTATTATGTGTGATCTTAATTTTATATTTAATTTCAGTATATTAAAAGAATTGAGTTTTTTAGTTTTGATAATTTTTTATAAAGTACAGGATCATATAACAGAATTTTTTTTTCCTTTTTTAACCCTGAATATTTAGAATCGGTAAAAGTTTCTTCCCTCAAAAATTTAATTGTCCAGAGCGCAAAATGAATCCTATAACTTTTCAGAAATTAGAAAAAATGAATAAATACTGCAAGGCTTGCGTTAAAGCTTATGCAGTTTTGACTTTGTTGAGTCTGGTGACTTTTTTCATCTATTTTTTTAATCATTTCACCTTAGACGTTCTCTTTACAGACCCGAATGCCCTATTTCCGGCAATCAAAATAGAAGCGTTAGCACTGGGGATCATGCACATTGTCTATTCTTTCTTTTTCAAATATATCGATAAGCAACTGCAAATTTATGGCTTAGATTCCAATCATCTGGATGAATACATCCAGAGGAATCAGGGACTTTTTCAAAAGTATTAAGGGATATGTTATCCAGTAGAGTTCATCTCTTGTAATGTCTCAAAAACAAGTCTCTCAATGCCGGAACGTGCTTTATCTGGGTCCGGATCTAGCCAGGATAAAGATGGAAATTCAGCACAAAGGCCAACAAATTCTTCATCCTCAATGGACCAGTTCACGTTAAATGAGTAACAAGCTTCAATCTTAAAATCAAATAAAGCTTTCATATATTTTGCAGCGTTTTTGGCCTCTGCTCTCAAATCGTCAATTTCTTGCCGGGTCAGATAATAATCGTCAGGATATTTCGGCATCGTTCACCTTTTTTAAGGACTACAGTAAATACTTTTGGATTAGCTGATTCGTGGCATCTCCTGTCACCTTATCTTTACTTAAATTAAGGTTGGCATCCTCTCGAAGCCTACGTAAAACACTATATTGCAAAAAGTCATCTGCATAGTTGGTGAGTCGTGATAAATAATCAAGCTCCAGAGGAACATAGTAGTCCACCTTCCTAAAGTCCTTCCCTGTTTTTTTATAGTGGTAGCTCACTACTTCAGTCAGCAATCGCCCCATTTGATGTCGATTACCCTTAAAAACGGTATAAAATCTGAGACGTTTATAGAACGTCTCAAGCATAGACATACCCATGGTTTTATCAGGGTTTGAGATCAAAACATTCATAATCTCAATGTATTTCTTTTTAAATATTTGCAGCGTTGGCTCATCATATCGCCAAGTCCAGGTGTAATTTTTAGCACTCTTTTCAGTCGGGGCATATTTTTTTGATTTTTTGCTGGAATGAGATAAGCGTACTAGCTCTATATGGCCTTTATCAACGACTATCTTTAAGTAAGGTTTATGCAACACAAACTTAAATTTTTCATGGTCTTGATAATAGTTTTGGATAAGCTGTATTTCCTCCTGCTCTAGCGCTTTATTCCAGTCCAGTACAGCTTCTGAAATTCGCTGGTTGACAATTTTTTTCAGGGCAATTTCACTCTTGGACTGATTATAGTCATGGCTTTTTGGCGTAGTAATCAATAACCAAAAATCAAAAATATTGACCCCTTCAATGGAGGGTCTTTTTTGAATAATAAGATCAGCTATCGGTTCTTTTTTTGTATTTAAACGATAAGTCCGTTGCCTTGCAGTTAAATGAAGCGAGTATTTATCAGTCAGTTTTTTCAACAATTTTTGGATGCTATCGAAAAATAAAGTCTTATCACTTTCAACAGAAAAATGGCTATAGAAATATGCACCATTCGAAACTTTGTCTGCAATTTTTTGTGCTGTATATCGACTATTCGGGCTGTAACTAATCATTTTATTGTCACTAAGCAATATTTAATATGTGTCATTAAGCAATATTCTATATTTCACATTGTCATTAAGCAATATTAAAAATTAATGAAATCCTTATACCATAAGGCTTAACGTGGCTTCGCCACGAAAACCAATGCCAAAGGCATTGGTCAGGCTTTATTGACACAATTTGTCATCGTGCAATAAAGCGGTTCCTAGGTGACGAAATTTACACCCCTTTTTATTTAGTTTATAGTCGGGATATTCATTGACTGAAAGCAGTCTGACCAACTGCCTGACCATTTCGCTTTTAGCGTTTTGAGCAGGCATCAGCCTGCTTAAAGCCATGTTTTTTTAGATAGCGCACAGTCGCGGATTAGCCATCCATACGACTGACCGATTGAGCGTACTACCTTGGAAGCAGGGTTCGGTACGATCTGATGGGCGCTAAGAAGTTGAGATACTTCTTTTCGATCCAATCAGCTTGTTTACAAGCGGTTGGGCGACAAGGACACGGGCGCCTATAAGCAATAGAAATATTGTGAAGTGGTTGTCTGGTGAGAAATCGCCAGGCTAGAGAAGTGCAGATCAATCTGCATGACTTGAACCCCTGTTTCAGCAGAACTCGGGAGGTCGGGACAAGGATGTTGTCAGTACCGTTAATACCGATCTTGTGTGTGCATGATGCGCACTAGACTTTCTAGTGAGAAATGCAGCTCAAGAGCACATCTGTGGGCGTTTGAGGTAACAGCAATGTTACAGGCTGTTGAGGAGAAATCTGGATACAGCGGCACCATCTGGTGAGATTATTTCAAGCTCAATGGGTCAACGGATAGCTTAAGCAGAATACATCGGCAAGCATAGCTGAGATACGTGCAGATTAAGAGCCTTACCCTTGCGATTTTATCATTATAGCCATATCCCCATGTTTTTAAGGAACCGCGTTGGGGGGAAAAAAACACCGAGAGGTTGGAAGTGCTATTTTGATAATAGAGGATAGGCGGTCTGATCAAGACTGTTGGAAATAACTTGGGAATCTCCATGCCGTTGACATTGAATTGTCATGGCAGGTGTGGAGAGGGAGAGATGATGAGTAGGGCGTATAAGCTATTTTAAATAGTGAAATCGTTGCAGTTATTAGTTTTAAACTGCTGAAAGGCAATAGGCGAACTCAATCCTGATATGGCTATCAGGATTGGTAAAGGGAGTCTAAATATTTGTGTCGTGATTTGATGCAGATTTGTTTCCGAAAGTTGGAGTCGGTTTTATGTGTTATCTAAAAAAGCGAGAACTTAGCTAAAATGGTTTGGTCACCATTGTGTTTCAATTGTTCGGGATTGGTCTCTCGAACAAAATTGGGACTATGCAAATTTCAGTGAATAGAATTGGCTATATTCAGATTAGTCTTAAGATGAATTATAACAATTCGCAGAGTCTAATTAACTCTTTAAACTGTGAGCAATTGAGAGTGTTTCTACTCCCAATTTTACCAATATGTTGATATTCAGCATATTGTGGTGTTGGTTGCAAATCGATTAATTTTTTACTTCATTGAAAGAAATAATATCGATAAAAACTTAGTTATTAATAATTTTTTATTAATCGCTACTAGCTGTTTTTTTTAGCGGTGACGTTACGAAGCAGTACAGTTGTTTGACTAGCGGAATAGTGTTTTAGCGGAGATGTATTTTTTTCTGGATTTTTCATCTAGCGGTCCACATGTGACTAAGCGAAGATGATGGAAAATAAGAATTGAATACTAGCGAACCTATACTTAGCGGAGATGGAGAGCAACTTGCTTTGTAACTAGCGGAAAAATGGTATTAGAAAGTCGTAGTTGTGGAACTAAAACACAGCCGAAGTTTGTATCAAACTTAGTCGTGATAACAGTTGGAGGTAGCTGTTGGAACGGTTTGAAAGTCGCTTCCTTTGCCTGGCAAAGAAAATGTCTCAAGTTGATAACTGTGAAAACGTACCAATACGTTCTATTGGCGTTAGGCGGTAACGTGAAACTCCAATACGAGCCCTGTTCCAAGTTTATTGGACAGGGCTTTCCTATTTTGCGCTGATTTGCGTTTTAAGACACTTTACGACTCAGACAAGGAAGACCCTAGGCCATAACTTAAAAAATCAAACCTGATGCATACTACAAGCAAAATTCACGATATTCATTTGAAGAAAAGATCAATTATTTGCTCTTCATCTGTTTTTTGATCTCTTGCTTTCATCTGCTTCTCATTAACTCGCCAAAGTTGTAACTCGCGATTAAGTTCCTTTTGGCTAATGCTCTCACTCTCTCAAGATCCCCACAGCCGTCGCTTCGCTTTGGGCTGATGGTGAACGTTGAGAGAGTTTCGGCAATACTCACCCTAAGGGCATGATTTTAAGAAAAATCAATATCCCTTAAGTATTGCCGAATAACCTGATTGGGCTGACGGAGCCACGCATCGGTCGTATCCGCACATAGTTTTGCTGACTATGCAGACAAGGACTCAAAGTCTTGCACTTCGCTCCACGCGCTCCCTGTCGCTACACGGCTGTATCTCTGCGAGGGTTTCCCCAACATACAACTTAACAGTCCGATGTAACTACTCCCAACGCTCCGCCTATGTGAAGTTCCCCTGTAAGCGGTTTAGCCTTTCGACTATCGCTACAATACGCCAGTGACACTTATTCCTACCACACGTACTGCATGCCGACCGTAAAACGGACACACAGAAGCGGGCAAAGCTCGATCTAGGATACTTATTTGATGAAAAAAACACTTAACTAACGAAGACTTTTCAATTTGGGCTTGATATTACTGCACATAACAGTGAAAATAGTGTTCTGGTACAAAAGCCTTTGGGTGAAATCATAACGGTCGCCAAACCTTATGATCTTCGTTACTTGATGTTTGCCCATCAAATAACTGCGTGCCAACGAATTTAAAGCCCTGCGAGACAATTGTCAAGCAGGGCTTTTTCGTTTTTTAGCTATAAAAAAATATTAAATATTATATAGTTGAAATGAGTATTCTAAATCTGCGGTATATTGTATAAATCAAATATATAGGTCAGTTTTGACATAAAATATATGCTAATGCTTATATTATTTTCTCTTAAAGATAATAATAGGACTTGAAAATTAAATGGCTAAACTCTCACTGAGCGAAGTATCCAAACAGTTTAATGTCGATCGATCGACTATCTACAGAGCTGTACGTAATGGACGCTTGTCACGTTCCAGTGATGGCCAATTTGATATTGCCGAAGTTATTCGATGCTTTGGTGAACCACAACAGATATCACAGCCTGCTAAGGAAGCTCCTAAGCAAAGCAGTGATACTGCTACACAAAAACTCATTACACATTTAGAAAACGAAGTCAAAAAATACCAAGAACGTGAAGAACGTTTGATGCAACAAATTGACCGTATGCAGACCCTGATTGAATTAAAAAGTGTGGCACCTGCCACAGTAGTGCCACACCCTGACGCTACAGCATGCGATAGTAAAATGCCACAGCATGCAACAACAGATCAAGATATTGAAAATAAAGAAAATTTAAATAAGGATGTGGCAGCAAGTGTGGCAATACCACAACAATATGCCACAGCACGCGACAGCCAAACGCCACAGCGTGCCACGTTGCAAAATATGACAGTACCACAACCTAAAAACCGAGGTTTATTTGGACGCGTATTGAATGCTGTATTCAATGAAGATTAAGCGTTCTATACTTTAAAAATCATCTGATGTCTTTTTTCTTGATCTTCACTGTACCTTGCTTCGGCAGACGCTTAGAAATTTCTAAGTTACGATACAGTTGTTTAATCATTACAGGCTCACTATTCGGAGCCTTACACACTACGGTATCGTTTGTGACATAGACCACAGGTCCATTACTAGCTTTTGCAATAAAGGTCTCCGTGAGCACCCGACCTGCCTCTTTAGCAATAATGCGCTCCTCCTCATCCATCTTATTTATCTCATCCATATCTCAACCTACTTAATAATCAAGTTCTATTATTCTTACTATTTAACTTAAATATGAACCTTTTTGTTAAATTGAATTGTTCACCTGGGCTTATTAAACCCGTGGAACATTGCTCACTTATTGAGCGTGGAACATGAAAAATCATAAAAAAAGCCCACCTTGGGGAAGATGAGCTATCAACTAGAAACTACAGCATTGATTTCTAAAGATAATTATAACGCATTTCGTATAAGGTGTATTATGTTAATTTTAGATTTACTAAAACTATTTTTTGAGAACTAGGCTGTTATGGGAACTGTAAAGCTCAAATCTTCTGATGAAGTTTTTCAATTAAAAATTAGTCTGCTAGGTAGTGATCCTGAAATCTGGAGAACTATTCAAATTTCATCGGCAGCTACTTTATCTAGGCTCCATAAGGCAATTCAATCTGCTTTTGATTGGGAAGATAGCCATTTACATGAATTCACGACTATTAAGCATGAAAAGATCAATAAAAGACAAAAATTGAAAGAAGTTCTACGTGTAGGTAAAAAAATTATATATACATATGATTTTGGCGATTGTTGGGAACATTTGATTACTGTAGAAAGCAGACAATCTCCTGATTTAAATAAAAAATATCCATGTTGTATAGATGGTCAAAATCATGCTCCATTTGAAGATATTGGAGGAATTTTTGGATATCTTGATATTTTAGATGCATTACAAGACCCCAAACATCCAAGATATGACGATTACATGCAAATTATCGAGGATGAAATAGGAGAGATAGAGTTTGATCCGACCTACTTTAATTCACATGATATTAAGTTTTAAACCTGATTTAACATAATGGTTGTTATGCGAAATTCCTAGCATATTCACCTTTTGTCTTATATCTTTGTTTTTACCAATAGGTAAAATATATTCATAACCTACATCGGAAAAGTAGGTAGTTAAGAAAAAAATTGCAGAGATTTATAAGCCTTATAGTAACGGGAGAGACTATAGGGCTTTTTATTTATCTTAATATTCATATACCTAATGGATTTGCTTTTCAACTAGTTCCAATTTGTTTAATGCTTGCCGTTTTTTATGATCATTATTAATCTTTACAACTAGAGCTAAAATAAAAACCATCACTATAAAAACAAGGAAAATCAAATACTTTTTCATCATTAATTCCGTCTTTTGATCTTTAAAAATGCCTTGCTCCTTTGTAAATAGATATGACATAAGGGAAGCACTGATACAAGCCTTTTTAAATGACTTTAGCAACTCGATAAACAGTTGCAACTCCACAATTCACTGCTTTGGCAATTTCTTCCTTAGTCATATTGCCAGCTGCTAGTAATTCTTTTATTCGTTTGTGCTTAGCCTCATTGGCTTTCTTACCTGTTGGCTTGTAACCCGAACGTGCCAAGCCCTGCTTAATACGTTCTATACGTTTCTCATTGTCCAGGCGGGCCATTGTTGCCAGGAGATCAATCAACATATTGTTGATGAGATCCAGGATTGAATGAGTAATGCTGTCACTGGTTTGAATCATTTGGTAGGTAGTAGGAAGATCTGCTACGACTAAACGAAGTCCCTTCTCCTGGATCCTGCGCTTCAGCTCTTGAAAATCCTGTTGGGTTAGGCGTGATAATCGGTCAATACTTTCAACCAACAAGGTGTCGCCTTGATTTGCTTCTGACAGTAGCTTATTCAATTCAGGTCGGTCTAACTTCGTACCACTATAGTTTTCCACGTACACAATGGTTTCGCCCAAATTCAAGTTTTGGTTTAGATCCTGAAGAATCTGCAAAGCCCTTTCTGCATCTTGATCTTTAGTTGAAGCTCGTAGATAAATACGTGTATTCATTTCTATCATTTAATCTTAATTCTATTAGATTAATGATAACAATATCATTTAATTATTGCATTAAGTCTAATGATAGATATTGTATGCGATTTGGCTCGCTATCATTCAGCTATACTCTTTTGATAAAAAAAGCATGACTAAAAGCCATGCCTTGGGAATTCGTATAACGTGCATTATGTTAATTTTAGTTTAATTAACAATTTACATTAGCACTTCATGCTTCTATCCCTCATAAAAAATTTACCTTAATCTTTAGCATTGAATGTTTCTATATACAGACTTCGCTCTAATTCTTGATTATAAATTTTTGAAGCAATGCAACACTCTTGCAAAAAATCAATAAAGGCATCATGAACATTTCTTTTCATTGGATCCTTAAGACAAGAATGTAATTTTTCTAACCTTTTAAGAACCCTTGGTTCATCGTGAAAAATTGCAATTACTTGGTTCATAGCACTAGAAAACTGTTCACCTTGAATAGAAAACCTATGTCCTAATAATTGCCTAGTAAGATCAATTTTTAATTTTCTCTTCTCCATCCTATTCATGTAAATAAGAGAAAGGATAGAGCCCAAAATTCCTGATAATAAGGAGGCAAATATTGTTATAAATATTAAGGTGTAACTCATTAACTAATTTTCATCCAAAAAGTTGTTTATCACATCTAAGATAAACTTCTTATTCGCAGTTTAAAATGTAAATTTTGAGCCATTTATCATAATGGGCGTCATCCGAAACGAATATTTTAAATATATAAAAATCATATACTTGTGTTATAGTGGTAATGCTCGACGATGTCGAAAAGCTGACTTGGAAAACAAGTCGGCTTTTTTATGAGCAGTTTTGAAATATTTTGCCAATCATTTTGACTAAAAATTACGCTTTCCAGCTTGAGTGATACAATTTTGTGATACATTATTGTATATACAAATTTGAATGTTTTTTATGGAACAGTATTTCGAATGGGATGAGGCAAAGAATCGAAAGAATCAGAAAAAGCACGATGTCTCTTTCGAAACAGCAAGCCTTGTTTTCGATGATCCATTAAGGATCTCAATCCAAGACAGACATACCGATGGTGAAGAACGTTGGCAGACCATTGGGAAAGTAAAAGGCGTACTAATGCTCTTGGTAGCTCACACTATCTTTGATGAAGATGACTGTGAAATCATAAGAATTATTAGTGCAAGACAGGTAACTAAAGCGGAGCGAGATAAATATGAGCATGGTTAGATACTCACGCAAAGAACTGAATGAAAAATTCAGCGACAAGCAAGATGCTGAAATTCAACGCTTGCTTGCTAAAGGGACGGTTCGTGATGATCAGCTAGATCTATCAGATATTCCTGAAATTACTGATTGGAGTAATGCTGTACGCCATAATCAATTCTATCGCCCAGTGAAGCAACAAACTTCTATTCGGTTAGATGCTGATGTTCTTGCTTGGTTCAAAGCACAAGGGAAAGGTTATCAAACACGAATGAATGAAATTCTTCGTAATGCTATGATAGAAGAATTAAAAAAATAGAAATTCCTATCTTATTTTAAAAGGAGATAACACATGGGTGGGTTTGTTATTGAAGATGCTACATTATGCGCAGTACTAAAAATTTTGGTGGTGTTTCAAAAAGTATGCTGGCATTAAACGAATCCATTATTGATATAAAAGAACACTAAATCAAAGGCTTTGAAATGATTTTCAAGCTTTTTGGAGAAGTTGCAGCTTCTCCTAAAGCCTC
>NZ_VPDH01000079.1:0-15416 GCF_013417785.1 Acinetobacter sp. YH12227
GAAAGTGAAGGTAGGGTTTGTTTTAATGTTAAATCTAGATTCTGAGATAAATTCATAAAAAAAGAGCGTATTTACATACGCTCTTTTTACAGCATTTTAACTTTTTTTGCTTAACTGACTGGCATTAACCCGAAGGTGGCCTTTATCTACGCAACTAAATTATTTAGTTTCGTAAACTGAAATTTCTACGCGACGGTTTTGTTCACGACCTGCAGCAGTTGAGTTATCCGCTACTGGAGAAGTTGAACCGTAACCACGTGCAGTAATACGAGTTGAAGAAATACCTTGAGACGCTAGGTAGTTTTTCACTGAGTTAGCACGGTTTTGAGACAATGGGTTGTTGATCGCATCAGTACCAGTGTTATCTGTGTGACCGTGTACAACGATTGCAAGTTTGTTCGCAGTACCATCTTCACGTAATACTTTAGCAACGTCATTCAATGCAGATTGGAACTGAGATTGAATTGTTGAAGAGTTAGTCGCGAATGTTACTGATGGCATAACTAGGTTGATTGAGCCATCTGGATTACGGCCTACATCTACGCCAGTACCAGCAAGTTCTTGTTTAAGACGTTTTTCTTTCTTATCAAGAAGAAGACCAGCACCACCACCGACAACAGCACCGATTGCAGCTGCTTGACCCATTTTGTCTTTGTCAGCATTCGAGTAAGCAATACCCGCGCCTAAAAGAGCACCAAGACCAGTACCGATCGCTGCTTTGTCATATTCCATGTTTTGGCAACCAGTAAGTGCCAACGCCCCAACTACTGCCGAAATTACTAGTGCACGCATTGCATGCCTCCTTCTTTGTGTTTTGTTGTATGGTTGAAATGATGAAGTAAAAAAAATGGTCCGACTATTGATTTTTTGTTAATAATAAAGCGTTTATTTACAATTTGTAATATGAACTCGAGAAATAATTGTTAAATCCATCACAATTTCTTCACAGTTGAGCAGATGCTCTTTTTTATTTAATCAACTCGAACTATATTTGTCTGAATCAATCATAATTAGGACGATTTCCGTCAGGACTTTTTTATATGTCATCTCAAAGCAATAAGCAACCGACACTAAAAAAAATTAGCAAAGGATTGACTGTCGGATCTGTCATGACAGGAAGCACATTTTTTCATGGGCCTCCTGTCCTTACCCTAGGTTTAACCAAACTTTTTAAAAAATCTCGTAAAGTCGATGAAACCAATATCAAAATTACCAACAGCTGGTTAACAGTTAATAACTGGTTGATTGACAATGTTTTACCCAACACTCAATGGGATATCACGATTGATGAAGATTTAGATCTTAATATGCAAGGTCGCTATTTAATGACCTGTAATCATCAAAGCTGGGTGGATACGACGGTCAACCAATATTTTGGTTTAACCCGTATGCCATTGACCCGTTTCTTTACCAAATGGGAACTTATTTTTATTCCCTTTGTTGGACAAGCCTTCAAAATTTTAGGCTTCCCGATGATGAAACGTCACAGCAAAGAACAGATTGCAAAAAATCCAGAGCTTAAATACCGTGATATGGAGGAAGCACGAAAATCTTGTGAACAACTGCTCAGTCAGCCATTTACCCTTTTAAACTATTTAGAAGGTACGCGTTTTACGCCGGAAAAGCATGCTCAGCAACAATCTCCTTACAAAAATCTGCTTAAACCCAAAGCAGGTGGATTGGCACTTGCACTGAATATTTTAGGTGATCAAATTGATGCACTCGTTGATATGACAATCATCTATCCGAATGGTGCCCCAGGTTACGGTGAGTTTTGGCTTGGTGACGTCCCGCGTATTGCCGTTGATTTGCGAAAGATTGAAATCCCTGAATGGGTACTTGGCGGTAATTATGAAGATGATGCTGAATTCCGTGAAAAATTCCAAAACTGGGTAGATCAACTTTGGACCGAAAAGGATCAGTTAATTGATCGTTTAAAAGCTCAGTATCAAGTGAATAAATAATTAAGAAGAAACTTTATATGACGCAGAACACACAGCAACAAAACAAAAAGTCGAAATACCATCAGGTCAATCCAAATAGCTGGTCGTTTAAGCTGTTCTTGGTCTATGACACTTTTATGGTGTTCATTATTGTTTTTAACTTGTTCTGCCTGTGCATGAACTTTTTCTTAATGAGCAATTTAGGCAGTTGGTTCTTTAATAGCATCCATCTGCCAGATGTGCTTAGTTTTTACCGCGAGCATTTACATCCTTGGGTTATAACCACTGAAGCGTGGTTTATCATCTTCTTGATTGTAGAATTAGTGGTGCGTTGGGCCTATGCCATTATCAACAAACATCATCAACGTTGGTTTTTCTTCCCATTTATTCATTGGTATGAAATTTTAGCCATTATCCCCCACCTACGCTTTTTACGATTATTCCGTGCAGGTGTCATCGCTTATCGTTTGTATGAAATGGGCTACCAAATCATCCCTTCGTCTATTCAAAAGAAAGCCTTATTTTATTATCGCGTGATTATGGAAGAACTCTCTGATCGTGTGGTATTAACGGTACTCGATGGGATTAAGCATGAGCTGAATACCAGTACCACACATAAAGATTTGATTAGCAATGTGGTACAGCACCATCGTGATTTGTTTACACAAGTTTTGGCCGAAATTTTACAAGAAAATTTAACCAAAGAATTACGTGCCGAGCGAGACCTAATTGCGAAAAATGTGGGACAAATTGTCAGTCAAGCAATTGAAGATACTCCAGAACTGACTCAGTTACTTCGACTCATTCCGATTGTGGGTAGTCGTATTGAACAGCAAATTCAAAGTATTGGTCAGCGTTTGGGAGAAAACATTACTGAAGGTTTGATTTCACCATTGGCTTATCCAAATCAATCGACGCAAAGTAAACCTAACTTTTATTTAGATATTTCGAATCGAATCACTCGTATTGAAATTGAAAATAATGAAAAATTAGATGAATTGGTTCGTTCAGCTGTTTTTGAAAGTTTAGAAGCCATTCGCAAACAAGTTAAAGTCAAACAATGGCAGCAAATTATGCAAGAACAAGACCAAGCTACAGAATAAACACTCAGTCAAAAATAATTAGCAACATCTCTAGAGTATTGCTGGAAATTGTTCTAGGATTTGCTCTATTTACAACATAACTACTTCGGCACAATAGCAATAGTTAGAAGTCTCAAGGATTCAATATGGCTGATATACGGATAAAAGGCAAAATGGTCAATGCGATTCG
Source organism: Acinetobacter sp. YH12227 (assembly GCF_013417785.1). Taxonomy (NCBI): domain Bacteria; kingdom Pseudomonadati; phylum Pseudomonadota; class Gammaproteobacteria; order Moraxellales; family Moraxellaceae; genus Acinetobacter; species Acinetobacter sp. YH12227. The sequence continues at coordinate 3,216 of NZ_VPDH01000079.1, forward strand.
CATTCACCTCGATACCAATGATCATGATGCGATCCGCCAGCAACTCACTCCAATGTTCCAAAAAGCATTTCCACCTGGAACACTCGCTGTTATTGAAAGTACTATTGATCAAGAGTTGATTGCGCTCATTCAGCTTTTAATTAGCCTAGATATACAGCCTATTGGTGTGACAGAAGGTCCTTTATCGGAACAAGCACGTGCGATTCAGTTCCCTGTTGTTCCAGCAGACCGTCAACTTCAACAAGTGAAGCCAACACGTGAACAAGTGGTTGAAGAACCTGTTGCTGCTGCGCCTGTAACTGAAGATCAGCCGGTTGTTACCGCAGCACCTGCAATTCGTCATATCACCTCTTATCACAATGAAATATTGCGTACTGGTCAATGTATCGTTCAAGATCATGGCGATATCATTATCAATGCAGGTATAAACAGCGGCTCTGAAGCAATTGCTTCAGGAAATATACATATTTATGGTAGCGCGCGTGGTAGAGTCATTGCCGGAGCGGGTGGCAACCATGCGGCACGCATTTTCTGTCACTCTTTAGAAGCAGAATTAGTTTCTATTGCAGGGACATATTGCGTGGCAGATGATATTCCACCCCATGTGGTAAAACAGCCAGTTCATATTTATTTGAATGACCAGCAAGAGCTAGTATTTGAAGCTTTGCAATTTTAATGTATAAATAAGCACCAAACCCCTATTAAAAAAAGGGGATTTAAACCATAACAGGAGTGGATTCGGTGGCGAAAATTGTTGTCGTAACATCAGGTAAAGGTGGCGTAGGTAAAACAACTACAAGCGCATCTTTTGCAACAGGTCTTGCCCTACGTGGCCACAAAACTGTTGTGATCGACTTTGATGTGGGTTTACGTAACCTTGACTTAATCATGGGCTGTGAACGCCGCGTTGTATATGACTTTGTGAACGTATTAAATAACGAAGCTCGATTACAACAAGCGCTTATCCGCGATAAAGATATTGAAAATCTCTACATTCTTCCTGCATCACAAACACGTGACAAAGATGCGTTAACTGATGAAGGTGTAGCACGTGTAATGGACGAACTTTCTCAAGAGTTTGATTACATTATCTGTGACTCACCAGCAGGTATTGAGCGTGGTGCAATTTTGGCGATGTACCATGCCGATGAAGCAATCATTGTGACCAACCCTGAAATTTCTTCAGTACGTGACTCTGACCGTATCATTGGTATGCTTGATAGCAAAACCAAAAAAGTAGAAAACAACGAAGGTCGTATCCGTAAACACCTATGTATCACACGTTTCAACCCTGAACGTGCAGATAAGCAAGAAATGTTGACGATTGATGACATTTCAAAAGATATTTTACGCGTACCAACTTTGGGTGTAATTCCTGAATGTAAGAGCGTGCTTCAAGCATCAAACGAAGGTAAACCTGTAATTCTCTTTACTGAAGAGTCAGCGGGTCAAGCCTACGATGACTTAGTGGCTCGCTTCTTAGGTGAAGAGCGCCCTTACCGTCATATTACGGTAAAACCTAAAGGTTGGTTAGCACGTCTATTTGGAGCGTAATCATGGCAGGATTTTGGAGTAAACTTTTTAGCAACGACGAAAAGCCGTCTAGTGCACAAACGGCAAAAGATCGTTTAAAAGTCATCGTAGCATCTGAAAATGGTTTAGGTAAACGCCTGAGCCCTGAAAAGATTGACATGATGAAAAAAGAAATCATGCAAGTGGTTAACCGCTATGTTCGTGGTGTAGATGAACAACATATTCAAATGTCTGTTCGTTCAGAAGCGAATATAGAAATGCTTGAAATGAATATCAATTTGCCTGAAGAACGTTAATCTGAATTCTGATTAGTCAAGCATATTGAATCAAGGCAAAATATGAGGCTGGATCAGTAAAGCGCTGCTTTACCCAGCCGTAAGACGAGAAGCTTTGCTTCGAAGTAGCTGAATCATTAGTTTCTACTTTACCCAGCCGCAAGACGAGAAGCTATCCTTCGAGTTGGCTGGATTAGTTTTATTCCTTTGTGAGATCAAAAGCTTTGCTTCGAGTAAACGGGATAACTAAGTATAACTTTTGATCCAACCCTAAAATGAGTCGCTTAACTTAGAGATGGCGAATAAAACCATTTTACTTGCGTACTCATTTTTGCCTTTTTTATGATTAAACCAGCAAGGAGATTGCGATGGCATTATCTCAGCCAGCAACGTTCAATGAAGAATGGTCAGACGAGCGTGTATTTGCCTACTTAACTCAGCTTCCTCCTGAAGGAGTGAATGGCGACTTTCACGTACTCTACCATGCATTCAAACATATGCGTCCGAATGACTATGAACGTCTTTTGACTCAGTTTGTTGCCGATGGCCGTGATGTAAATGCAACCAATCCTGAAGGTCAGCGCATCCATGATGTGATTGCACAGTACCCACGTCAAAGTGCGGGTTTCCTTGAAGTATTGGCAAAATTTGCTTAGCTGCGAATCTTGCAAAAAGCCTGCATCATGCAGGCTTTTTTATTACCTCTTTTATTAAATCTAGCACTCTCTACCCTTTTTTCAGTTAATGCACAATCAACATTAAAACTGGGAAAATCAAGCCAAAACCAATAGTCTGCACGCTAATAATCGCAGCCATTAGTTGCGCATCCCCTTGATAGTAGCGCGTTAAAATATAGGACGATGATGCAGTCGGCAAAGCAAAAAATACCACTAAAATTATCCGTTCAAAATCAGTTAAACCCAGACAACTACTTATCACATAAGCCAAACTCGGCATTAAAACTAATCGCCCAATCGTATTTAAACTCAGACGACGTACATCTGCACGCATCTGCTGAAACTGTAATGCCGCTCCCACAGACAATAAACCCAAAGGTAAACTCATTGCCGCCAATATTTTTAGCAGCTCGGTTAAACCATTAAATAAGGTGAGACCTGATAAATTAAATAGAACACCGACAACACAACCAAGAATGAGCGGATTTTTCGCGATAGAAATACAGGTTTGTCCAAGCTGTTTAACGCTGATATTGGAAAAAGACAGGACAGAAATGATATTCACCAAAGGAACAGCCACAGCAATCAACATCGCAAACATTTGCATGCCTTCTGAGCCAAACAGCGCCCCCATTAATGACAAGCCAATATAGGTATTAAAACGAATATGACTTTGTACATAAACACCAAAACGTTGTACTGGGATATGTGTAAATTGCTTAATACCCCAAAGTACTGCACTTGCGATTAATGTACCTAGCACTAAAACAGTGAGCATGCGCGATACAGTTTGCATATCCAGTTGTACCGCAGATACATTTAAAAAAAGCAGCACAGGAAACATAATAAAATAATTCAGTTTCTCAGAATTGGCCCAAAATTCATCTTTAACAAACTGAGTCCTTTTTAGCACATGTCCCATCGCAATTAATGCCACCAAAGGGAATAATGCCACCACAATATTCATGCTTTTTTTGCCTTGAAATAGCGGATCTATTTCATCTTTAACCGTTCATGGTGCACAATATAATCCTCATCATAATTCATACCAAAATGAGTGATTCCTCATGGCAATGACATTCTCTCAACTCGAAATATTTGTCAAAGTCGCAGAGCAACATAGTTTTACGCTCGCGGCGCGCCAACTTGGTATTACTCAATCTGCGGTATCGCATGCTTTAAAATGCTTAGAGCAACATTGGAATGTCAGCTTATTTAGCCGTGAGCAAGGCGCTATTGCCCTAACACATATCGGCCAACAACTTCTACTACACGCAAAGGAAGTACTCAATACAACACAAATCATGCAGCAGGAAGTAAATGCCGCTCATGGTATCCAACAAGGAACTTTAAGAATTGGTTCTTTTGGCTCCTCTAGCTCAATCCACCTTTTACCTGAACTTTTAAAAGCCTATCGTGAACGCTATCCACATATTGAAATTTTTGTCGAGGAAGGCACCGATGCGGAAGTATCTCAGTGGATTGCGGAGCGACAAGTTGATGTCGGTTTTGCTGTTCTTCCAAAATCGCAACTGGTCACATTCCCACTGATAAAAGACATCTTTATTGCGCTCATTCCGGATTCATTTGAAGTCGCGCAACAAGCTAAACTGAATATTCAAGATATTCAAAACTACCCTTTTATTATGACCCGTGCAGGTAGTCAGTCTCATGTGGAAAAGTTACTGCAACAACATCAAATTCAACCCAAAATCACCTATCAAATGTCGCAACTTTTAACCATTTTAAATATGGTGAATTTACAAGAAGGTATCGCTATCGTTGCAGATATGGCTATGCCCAAAGAATTATTAGCTTTACATCCGCATGTGGTGAAACGTCCACTTTCACCTAATACGCAACGACAGATTGGACTCGCAGTTAAAAATCAACAATTAATAAGTCCAGCATGCAAAGCCTTCATTGAATTAGCTCAGCAAAAATTTTATCAATCAAATTAATTCAGTACTAAAAAACCTGCCGAAGCAGGTTTTAGAGAAAGATCTAATCCAATTGATTAAACCAAAATGTCACGCTTACCATTTGGTCCCATACCACTTACGATACCATTTTCTTCCATTTGGTCGATGATACGTGCAGCACGGTTATAACCGAGGCTAAATTTACGTTGCAGCGAAGAAGTAGAAGCTTTACGAGTTTCCAGTACAAAGCTAACGCATTGGTCATACAAAGCATCTCGATCTGAGCCACCGTCCCCATCCTCAAAGCCGCGAGAAGTTGGTTCTTCGTCGTATGGCGTCAGAATCTCATCCACATAGTTTGGCTCGCCACGTTCACGCCATGCATCACAAATACGGTTTACTTCATCGTCTGAAATAAACGCACCGTGCACACGTTCTGGCTCAATCTTACCTGGCCCAAGGAATAACATATCCCCATGACCAAGTAAGTCCTCTGCACCGCCGGCATCCAAAATGGTCCGTGAATCCAATTTACTATTTACCCGCAAAGCTGCACGCGTTGGGATATTAGCTTTAATCAAACCTGTCACCACATCTACAGTTGGACGCTGTGTCGCTAACAACAAATGAATCCCTGCAGCACGTGATTTTTGAGCCAAACGCGTAATCATTTCTTCTGCTTTTTTACCCACTTGCATGATCATGTCAGCAAATTCGTCGGCAACAATCACAATCAACGGCATCGTTTGTAAACGAGGTGCACGACTTTGTGTAGCAGAATCATCTGGCTTCCACGTTGGATCAATCAGATCTTCACCATTGGCGATCGCTTCTTCAATCTTACGATTATAATCTGTCAGCTTACGCACTTTCATCAAAGACATGAGCTTATAACGACGCTCCATTTCATTCACACACCAATTCAATGCACTAACTGCATCTTTCATGTCGGTCACGACTGGTGTCAATAAATGTGGAATATCGTTATAGTTGGCAAGTTCTAATTGTTTTGGGTCAATCATAATCAAGCGCAGCTGCTCCGGCGTGTATTTCAACAGCATCGAAAGCAACATCGCATTTACAGCCACTGATTTACCAGAACCTGTTGTCCCTGCTACAAGCATATGTGGTGCTTTAGCTAAATCGGCCAAGACTGGATTACCCGAAATATCTTTACCCATTGCCATACTCAGTAAGGCATTTGGATCACGATAAGCAGGTGTTTCTAATAGTTCAATGAGGCGAACCATTTCACGTGAGCTATTCGGCACTTCAATCCCGATATAGGGTTTACCCGGAATGACCTCAACCACACGCACAGAAGCCATGGACATTGAACGTGCCAAATCACGCGAAATATTGGTGACTTTAGAGGCTTTCACACCCGGTGCTAAATCAAGTTCGAAACGTGTGACTACCGGCCCTGGCTGTGCTTCAACCACTTTGGCCTTGACGTTAAATTCTTGTAGTTTAATTTCTAAAAGTTCAGATAATCGAGCCAATTGTTCAGCGGTAAAATTCACTTTTTTATTTGGATCAACTTTATCCAGTATCTCGAGCCCCGGCAAAGTAGGTAAATCTAAACGTTTTTGCGCAACCTGCATAGCGCGTGACATCGGACGACCTGCTGCATCCGTTAATGGTGCATCTAGATCGAAATCTTCTTCAAGATCTAATTCGTCAGGCTTACCAGCAGTTTCTTGCCATACTTCACGGAATACATCTTTATTTGAACTGATTAAGGCTTTTTCATCTTCAGTGACAAAAGTTTGTGGCTGGGTATTAATTTCAGCACGTACTAATGGACTAGATTGAGCATAGCTGCTGGCTGTGCGTACAGGCTGTTCTGTAACTGGATTTGAACGTGCTGCTACCACGTCATCTTCAACCAATAAATCATCTAAACCATCAAAATCAGTTTCTAAAGCGATATTCTTTGGTTGCGCTGAATTAAATATTGCAGTTTGAGTCACTGCTGAAGCAGCCGCAACAGCTGCTACTGCACTTGTAGGCATATTAGGAGCTGACACATCAGCTTCAGAAATATTGAATGGACTATGCACATCAGTTGCTGTTTTACTATTCGGAACAGCAGCTAACAGCTCATCAAATATTTCATCATCATCCCAGTCCACTGCTTTTTGGTTTTGGACAGGCTTTTCAGCAAAAGATTGCTGTACATTCGGCTGTGTTTCAACCACATTGTGAAAATGTGCGGTTTGTGACACAGGCTGCTCTTCTTCAGCAGCTTTTAGCAGTGCGTCGATATCTTGTTTATGACGTTGATCTTCATTTGAATTCAATGCACGCCAAACTTCACCTGAAGAGACAACACGCTTACTGTCTTGCTCTAGCTGATGAGCTTTCGCAATCGCTTGTTCTAATTCTTCATCATCTTGCTCATCAACAAAACTTTCTTGCTGTTGCTGTGCATTCAATTCTTTATCAGCAATATCATCAAATAATCGCTCTGCAACACGATCTCGCACAATCGGATCGACATCTACGCCATGATGTTCATTTGCTGCTGTTACCGATGCAACTGTTTGTTTTGGTGTACTTGTTACCACATCTTTTTTAGCCGTAGGAACAGTACGATCAAATGCTGTGTCCCCTTCAGGCACATTGCGATAGAACAAATCTTGCAAATATGCAGGCGTTGCTTTCAGCGTTACCCAAGTTTTGTTCCACTTAATACCAAAAGCAAGCGTGAACAGCATGATCCAAAATGCGATCAGGAAGATTGCAGCACCATAGACAGTGAGGATTTGCTCTAAACTTTGCCCAAGTTCATAGCCAATAATACCGCCAGAAGCATTTTCAAGCGTATCTTCAGGAACCGTCCAAAATAAGAACAATAAGCTTGACGTAGCTAACAGAATAAAGAATTGCGCAGCATAACGAAACGGTCGGTTTAGAAAGCTACGTGGCCACCACACTTGTATCGCTTCTATAAACAGATACAACGGAATCAACAGGCTGGCCCAGCCTAAAAATCCAAAGAGTAAATCAGCAATCCACGCCCCTGCGACACCACTGGCGTTGGACACTTGCTGAGTATCACTGGATAAATGCATCCAACCTGGATCAAATGGTGTGTATGTTACTGTTGCAAGGAACAGATATATCCCAAATGAGACAAGGAATAATGTCATTATTAAGCGCTGTGCATAAGCACCCGACACCGCTGTCATATACGATCCTGTAACCAATTCTTCATAAATGTTTTTGTCATTAGCCACAATATAAGTGGGCTGAATCTGAACCCAATATTATGCACCTGTTCAGTTAAAAAAGATGCAAGATAATTTAGGTATAGTTGTTAACTCTATTCTATATAGCTCAAAACGATTTCAATGATCAATAATATCGACTTTAATCGCACACAAACGTTCTAAACTTTGACGTATAATTCCACAAATTATCATATAAAAAAAGGATTCTACCGATGAGCGCTCGTCACTCACGTTTGATTATTTTAGGTTCTGGCCCTGCAGGTTACAGTGCTGCAGTATATGCTGCACGTGCTAACCTAAAACCGACTCTGATCGCGGGCATTCAATTGGGTGGTCAACTTACCACAACAACTGAAGTAGATAACTGGCCAGGTGGTGCAGAAGGCTTAACAGGTCCTGCCCTTATGGAACAGATGCAAGCGCACGCAGAACGTTTTGGTACTGAAATCGTATATGATCATATCAATGAAGTTGACTTAAATGTCCGTCCATTCGTCCTTAAAGGTGATATGGAAGAATTTACATGTGATGCTTTAATTATTTGTACTGGTGCAACTGCACAATATTTAGGTCTTGAATCTGAAGCTGCCTTTATGGGTCAAGGTGTAAGTGCTTGCGCAACTTGTGATGGTTTCTTCTACAAAAACCAAAAAGTAATGGTTGTTGGTGGTGGTAACACCGCGGTGGAAGAAGCACTCTATCTTTCCAATATCGCTTCACACGTAACTTTGGTTCACCGTCGTGACACATTACGTTCTGAAAAAATTCTTCAAGATCATCTTTTTGCTAAAGAAAAAGAAGGCAAAATCAGCATCATTTGGAATCACCAAGTGGATGAAGTGATTGGCGACAATACTGGTGTGACTTCTGTGCGTATCAAATCAACACAAGATGGCTCAACTCAAGACGTTGATGTGACTGGTATGTTTGTTGCCATTGGTCATAAGCCAAATAGCGGTATTTTTGAAGGCCAATTAAACTTACGTGATGGTTATATCCAAGTTCAAAGTGGCACAGCGGGTAACGCAACACAAACCTCAATTGAAGGTGTTTATGCTGCGGGTGACATTGCAGACAGTATTTACCGTCAAGCCATTACATCTGCAGGTTCTGGTTGTATGGCAGCATTGGATGCTGAGAAATATCTTGATGCTCTAGGCAAATAATTTCAGCATTAAGTTAATCTTTCGCAGATCAAACTTAAGACCAAGAAGCCGACCATCAGGTTGGCTTTTTTATGTATGATAAAAATACCTGTACACAACTGAGTAGAGTTTTCATGCAGATTCTCCCACCTTCAGAATTCATTTTTCCCGATCCCATTGACGTTGATCCCGAAGGTGAAGGTTTAATCTGCATTGGTGCTGACCTATCTCCTGCTACATTGTTTGAAGCCTATCGAAATGGTTTATTTCCTTGGTTTTCAGAAGGTGAACCCATTTGTTGGTGGAGCCCTGAACCACGCTGCATTATCCACCCCGAAGATTATTATCCGAGTAAATCACTGCTGCGTAACATGAAAAAGTTGGATTATAAAATTACTGTAAATCATGCGTTTGAAACAGTTATTCGTTCTTGTGCCTTACCACGCAGCTACGCCAATGAAACGTGGATATCAGAAGATATTATTCAAGGTTATTGCGCCATGTTTAAGGCAGGTTATGGCTACAGCATAGAAGTTTGGGAAAATGATATGGTCATTGGTGGCTTATATGGTATCAATATCGGCAAAGGATGTTTTGGCGAATCAATGTTCAGTACCCGAACAGATGTCTCTAAAATGGCATTTTATACGCTCATGTTGATCGGACAAGAAAATCAGTTGCCTTGGATTGACTGTCAATTGGTGAATGATCACCTATTAAGCTTAGGTGCGAGTACACTTTCTCGCCAACAGTACCTTAATTCGTTACAAGATGTTGTAAAACAACCTGCTATCGATTGGAAAAAGTATCAGGACAGTGTATTTTCAAGTAAAACAATAGCGCAATGGGCTCGGCTCAGCGAATGAAAATAAAAGAGGGATACTGCGATGAACTCATATCAGCCAAAATCCCTGCTGAATGAATTACAGTACTACATCACGCCTCCGCATGATTGTAGCTACCTTGAAAATAAATCGGCACGGATGGTTTTTCTTGACCCTGTCCATCGCATTGACGTGGTCACATTATCTGAATTATCCCGAATGGGCTTTCGTCGAAGTGGCGATTTTGTCTATCGTCCTGAATGTCATCTTTGTCGCCAATGCTTATCTTCTCGTGTTCCTGTAGATGAATTTGAAATGAACAGCGTGCAAAAAAAAGCATGGAAACGTAACCAAGATTTAACTGTAAAGATTAGCAAACCGAAAGATGCAAGTGATCTGCATTATGCTTTATATGAACGCTATATCAACGAGCGTCATGCCGATGGTGACATGTACCCACCTAGTCAAGATCAATTTGAAAAATTCCTGATTAACAGCTGTACAGACAGTTTCTTCTTGGAATTGTGGAAAGATGATCTTTTAATTAGTGTTTCAACCTGTGATCCTTTGGATGATGGCCTCTCTGCGGTATATACCTTTTTTGATCCCGATGAAGGTCGCCGCTCACTAGGTACATTTGCCATTCTCAAACAAATTGAGCATGCCAAAAAATTAGGCTTACAATATGTGTATCTCGGCTACTGGGTGCCCGATTCACAAAAAATGAATTACAAGTCGCAATACATTCCTTTAGAGCTTCTACTTGATGGGCAATGGCGTCGACTCAATCGCCCATTAACCCAAGACGAGATAAGTCAATTGGGGGATTCCCTGATGACGACCTTACCTTCAGGTTGGAATAACCCCATTATCAAGTAAAATGATTTTCATTTTAAGTTAAAAAAATCACGGCATGCTCAATACATGACCGTGATTTTTTTAACTTAACCCAATTAAGGCTTCTTCAATAATTATTTAAATAATGCGGCAAAGTCATCACTACAAGCCCGAACCATAATAATGGCATGCTCACGTGTTCCATCCGGATTGGGATAGTAATTCTTTCTTAGATCGATCTGATGGAAATCAGATTTTTCATACAGTCTTACAGCTGCAACATTGCTTTCACGTACTTCTAAAAATATCTGTACAGGATTATTTTTTAATAAAGCAATCGACTCATCCAGTAATTGATAACCTAGACCCTTCCCTTGCTGTGAAGGATGAATGGCCATTAGGAGCAAATTTGCTTCATCCACTACGGGTTGCAAAATACAAAATCCGACCACTTGACCTTGTCGTTCGATCACTGTGCTTTGATATGAATCAATCGATTCTTCAAACTGCTTCAATGTCCAAGGATGGCTCTGCACCAGCTTTTCTATTTCAAATACTTGCTGCACATCGCTATGCTGCATCAAACGAATCATCTTCGTTTATCTTTCATCAATTGCGGAAGTCGCATTATAGGAACTTTGTTCATAAAGTCGAATAAAAAAAAGAGCGATCTTTATCGCTCTTCACAAAAAGTTACCACAGCGCTGTGATTAAAGTCCCAAATATGCTTTCCATGTTTTTAGCAAACCATGTGTATCAATATCATTTGGGTGAAAACCAGGTTTAAAGTACATCAACATTTCTTTGCCCATACCCGTAATAATGCCTTTTGATGGACTATAACCATAGGTATAAATATCTTTCAAAGCAGCGAAATTTAGTTGCTTATCTTCTTTAAGCAAACGTGCCACAAAATAGCTCTGTACAAAGAATAACGTGACCATTGCGCCAACTAATGAACCCGTGCGTAAGGCATAAGCCTTGAAACCTTTACCAAATACGCCTTCAAAGACATCGTACGCAACAGCTTTATGTTCATTCTCTTCAATTGCATGCCATAACCACATATTTTTCATGGTTTCATCTGCCATCAATTCCTGGATGTGATTATTCACCAATAATTGAGATGCAATCGTTGCTGTAAAATGCTCCAAAGCAGTGGTTGCTGTTAAATCCACCATTTCTTGGGTAATTCCAACAGGTTTACCAATACGTGCAAATACTTTACGTACACCTTGGATTACACGACCTGTGGCTTTATCAAGCGTTTCTACATCATGACCATATTTCTGAGCCGAAGCATTGAAGCCCTCATGTTCTTGTGTATGCATCGCTTCTTGACCAATGAACGCACTGATCTCTTTTTGCAATACCTCATTGTTTTTAATGGCTGGGTGCTGTCTCACAGCACGAACACTGTCAATAAAGAACATTTCACCTGCTGGAAATAATGCAGATAAAGCAGTCATAAAATGCGTTAAACCCGCAGACCCATTCATCCAATATTCAGGCACAGCATCGAAATCAAAATTCATACGACGAACTGGAAAGCTCGCACCTGCGCGATTGGTAATCTTTACTTTAGCATTCATGCAAAAACTCCTACTGAGTGAATACATCACTCATTGGTGGTGTTTCAAAAAGTATGCTGAAAAAAAGCAGGTTGAATTTTGATAAAATAGAGAAATGCAAATAACTCTAGAAATCAAATGTCCAACCTGCCTCAGTGACAGTATAAAGAAAAATGGCATC